>SOIK01000168.1 GCA_004377245.1 Sulfurovum sp.
TTAATATGACTCATGTAATTACAGAACATCCATATTTTGGTGTATTTGTTTTATTTGCACTGACAGCAGTTGCGTTTCCTGCAACGCTTATGGCGGCTCGTTTTATCAGTAGAAAACTAGCTAGACTTGACACAGAAAAGCTTAAACTCAGTATCTATGAGTGTGGACCAGAGGTTACAAAACAACCTAACACCATCTCCGTACAGTTTTACTTGATAGCACTTTTGTTTATCTTGTTTGATATAGAGATCATCTTTATGTTTCCATGGGCGATTGACTTTAAGTTACTTGGTTGGTTTGGATTTGTGGAGATGATACTATTTATTTTACTACTTGCGATTGGTTTCGTATATGCATGGAAAAAAGGAGCACTTGAATGGCACAGCATCAAGTAAATTATGCCTCATCAGCAGGCTTGCCGATAGCATTGACTTCGGTAGATAAACTCGTAAACTGGGGGCGTTCAAACTCACTTTGGCCGCTTACGTATGGACTCGCATGTTGTGCGATCGAGATGATGGCATCGGGAGCAAGTCGTTATGACTTCGATAGAATGGGAACGATCTTTAGAGCGTCTCCAAGACAAGCAGATGTGATGATCCTAGCGGGAACACTTTCTAAGAAGCACTCAGAGTTCGCAAGAAGACTCTATGACCAAATGACAGAGCCTAAATGGGTTATCTCTATGGGTTCTTGTGCAAACACAGGTGGTATGTTCAACACCTATGCAACAGTACAAGGGGTTGACCGTATCATCCCGGTAGATATCTATCTTCCTGGATGTGCACCAAGACCTGAGACGCTTCAGTATGCACTCATGATGCTTCAAAAGAAGATCAGAAGAGAGTCTGCAAACATGAATAACAATACAAAATCAAACTTGAGGTTAGTGTAATGAGAAAATATACGCCAAAAGACAATGTTCAAGGAAAAGCTTATTATACAGATAGATTTTGGGTAGCACCACGTGTACCTAGACTAGATGTAGAAGCAGAAAGTCACTTTGCAGATGTTGTAAAGGCTTTGGGTAGAAAAGCAAAAGAGTCTTATGTTGAGATAGGGCAACTTGTAGTACATATTAAAGCAACTGAAAATTTCAACGTGCTTAAAATACTTAAAGAGAGTTGTGGATACACACAATGTTCAGAGCAGAGTGCAGTAGATTATCTGGCAAAAGATGGAGAGTTTGAACTTTTTTATCAACTGTTAAATATCAGCGAAGCTAAAAGAGTAAGAGTAGTGTGTCGTATTAAAGAGGGTGAAGCCATAGAAAGTGTACAGCCCCTCTTTAAGTCTGCAAACTTTGCAGAGCGTGAAATGTTTGACATGTTCGGTATCAAAGTGAACAACCATCCGTTCCTTAAGCGTATCCTTATGCCTGATGACTGGGAAGGTCATCCTTTACTTAAAACATATCCTATGATAGGAGATGAGTTTGCTTCATGGTATGAAGTAGATAAGATCTTCGGTAAAGAGTATAGAGACGTGATAGGACCGGAAAATAGAGACCCTGCACGAATTGACAGATATGATACAAAACGTTTCTCAAGAGTAGGATATGAAGTGCCATTTGGTGCAGATATCTCTGAGGGTGAAATAGAGAATCCAATAGAGTATAGTGAAACTGTACTTGTAGATTATACCAAGAATTCATCTAAGCAATTAGATGAGAGAAGATAGGGAGGCGAGATGCAACAACCGAATAAATTAACCCCATTTTTTGAAAACCTCAATTTTGAGCGTGAGGACAACACAATGGTCATCAACTTTGGTCCTCAGCACCCTTCAGCACATGGTCAGCTTAGACTTGTACTAGAGTTGGATGGTGAGCAAGTTGTTAAAGCTTATCCAGATATCGGGTATCTTCACCGTGGTATCGAGAAAATGGCAGAGAACATGACATACAATGAATTTTTGCCAACAACAGATAGACTTGATTACATTGCATCAACTTCTAACAACTACGCCTATGCACTTGCTGTAGAGAAACTCATCGGTATAGAAGCACCAAGACGTGCACAAGTGATTCGTACTATGTTGCTGGAACTCAATAGAATTATTTCACACCTCTTCTTTGTAGCAACACACGCACTGGATGTTGGTGCGATGTCAGTCTTCCTTTATGCCTTCCGTGAGCGTGAGTTTGCGATGGATTTAATGGAAGATTACTGTGGAGCAAGATTGACGCACTCTGCGGTACGTATCGGCGGTGTACCTCTTGACCTGCCTGCGGGTTGGTTAGAAAATGCAGCAACATTCTGTGATAAAATAGATCATGAAATAGAGCATACATATGGAGCACTTTTAAACGAGAACCGTATCTGGAAAATGCGTCTTGAAGATGTAGGTGTAATTTCTGCTGAAAATGCACTCTCTTGGGGTTGTACAGGACCGATGCTTAGAGGTTCAGGCGTAAATTGGGATATCAGAAAAGAGGAGCCTTATGAGCTTTACTCAGAGTTGGATTTTGACATCCCTGTGAGTGACAGATGCGACTCTTACGGACGTTTTAGACTTTATATGGAAGAGATGCACCAATCTGCCAGGATCATTAGACAACTTATCCCTATGTATAAAAAAACTGAGCCACAGCTTATGGCGCACGCTCCACAATACATTTCTGCTCCAAAAGAGGAGATCATGACACAAAACTATGCATTGATGCAACACTTTGTACTCGTGACACAGGGGATGAGACCACCAAAAGGTGAAGTCTATGTACCTACTGAGTCACCAAAAGGTGAACTTGGTTTCTATATTAAATCAGAAGGTGAGCCGTATGCTTACAGACTGAAATGTAGAGCACCGAGTTTCTTCCATACAGGATTGCTTCAAGAGCTTCTTGTAGGTACATATATAGCAGACGTCGTTACGATCATTGGTACTACCAACATCGTATTCGGTGAAGTTGATCGTTAAGGAGAGCATAAATGAAAAGATATGATTTAAGACATTTAAAAGATGATTTTTATGACAGAATGGTCGAACTTATCGATAAAGGTAT
>SOIK01000169.1 GCA_004377245.1 Sulfurovum sp.
AATTCTATAGGGACAATCATCTAGGGAAACCTTGCAATATTATTGAACCATCTGAGTACCTAGGGTTATTCAGAGGGTTCATAGCTTTATTTTATCTTAAATGCCCTTAATCCCCTATTACCCCTCACTTATGGCAAAAGGAACAAGTAGTTTTGGATGTCTTTTTGTGGTAAGAAGAAAGTCTTGTACTTTTGTTGAAATGAGCTTCATAAAATTGTCTGTATTGAGTCGTTTTTCAAAAGGTGCTATTTGCAGTATATCTTTCATATTGGAGATCTCCCGGATGGGGTTTGCCACCTTTTGCTCGATGTTTATCTCCATGTTAAATATGTGTGTCAGTGTTTCATAGTGCTCGATGATCATCTTTTTACTCTCAAAATCTCCCTCTGGATCAAAATCACAAAGGGTTAGTTTGAGACTGAGTGATTCAGAGATGTCGAATGCTGTAGAGGATATGGACTCCATTTTCTCATTTTCGCTCATGAGTATCACGCACTCTTTGGTGTTGTAGAGAAGATTGTCACCAAAAAGATAGACCAGTTTTCTGAGGTCATAGAGTGTTTCTTTTAAGTCGTTCGATTCAAATGTTTCGATACTGTTGAGTACAAGACCTATGTCATGCTGATGAATATCATACTCTATAAGTGTTTTTATATCATGATCATCATAACAGATGGAGAGTGTCATGCGTTCTGATTCTAGTGCTTTAATCTCATCTATGATGGCAAAATTATTTGGATAGAGTACCCGAATATAAAGTGACTTCTCTTCAAGCTTCTCTAAAAGATAGATGCTCTCTTTAAGGTAAAGCAGTGCATTTTCCTGATCATGCCTAAAATCCAGTAGTAGGTAGAGGTCTTTACCAAATGGCTCGGGGAATAATCCTATTCTTTTGTTAATGGTTTTATAGACACCATCAAGTACGATAGGTTTACCTAAAACAAGAAGTGTGTCATTGGGGCGTATCATGGTTGCATTGGTTGGGATGATCTGTTTTTCATCACGATAGACAGCAACTATCTTCCATTTACGCTGAAGGATGGAACCCACATGTCTGTAGGCATAAGTGCTTCCAAAGGGTACATGGATCTCCATGATCTCACCACGTCCAAGTCCTACGTTTTGTGCTACAACGGGTACATTGGGAAGGTTGTCATATAAGTGTGCAGCCAACAGTTCATCGCTATGCAGAATGGTGATATTTTCTTCATCCCGGCCTATCTCATCATCGTCCCATTGATTTACAAGTACCACTCTTACTTTATCGTCAACAAGGCGTATGTTTTTAAGTGAATACTTTGCATCTTCAATATTTTCCATAACGATAAAAATATTTGAATATTTGACATCATTCATGATGTTTCTCAATTTAGAAAAACTGGTAGGATCTGTGTGAATCAAAGAGATGTTTTTACCCATTTTTTCCGGCGCTACTCCTTCTTTGTAGTATGTGACATAGTATTTGTTTTCAGCAACTCTTTTTTTGCCGACCCATTCTATGAAATGTTTAGCGATGCTACCATCTGCGAGGATAAGTATGTTTTTGATGAAAAGTTCCTTTTCGACAGGACATGAAAAGAGCAAAGCTCTTCTTCATTACGCTAACGCTGAGTTCGCTTCAACAGCGTGCTCTCGCGACTAGTCGCTCCTTTATTACTCTTAATTTATTTGTACTAATAAAAATATAGATACAATTACGTAATTATTTTTGGGAGATATTATAACACAATGCAATTTCAGATAGATAAAACAGATGGTAAAGCAAGAGCTTGTACCATTAAAACAGCTCACTCTACCATCCAGACACCTGTTTTTATGCCCGTTGGCACAGTCGGTGCAGTAAAGGCCCTCGATGCTACAGACCTTGCTACCTTCATTAAACCAGAGATTATCTTAGGTAACACCTACCATCTTTACATTCGTCCAGGTGATGAGACGATCAAGACTATGGGAAAACTACATGGTTTTACAAAGTATCCTAAGAGTTTTCTTACAGATAGTGGTGGATTCCAGGCCTTCTCTCTCTCTGACAATGTCAAGATAGACGAAGGAGGTATCACTTTTAGAAGTCACCTTGACGGCAGTAAACACTACTTCACACCTAAAAAAGTCATAGATATCCAAAACAATCTAGGCTCAGACATCATGATGATACTCGATGACCTCGTAGCCCTACCCGCTACACAGGAGCGTATTAAAGCGAGCATCGAACGTACGACACGTTGGGCAGAAGAGTCCATCAACTACCATAGAGCCAACCAGAAAAAAGGTATAGGCGTTGAGCAAAATATTTTTGCAATCATCCAGGGTGGTACAGATAAAGCCTTTCGTGAGAAATCAGCCAAAGAACTCTGTGCTTTAGACTATGATGGTTTTGCCATTGGAGGACTCAGCGTAGGAGAAGCCAACCAAGACATGTATGACACCGTAGAGTGGACAACACAGTTCATGCCAGAAGACAAACCACGCTACCTCATGGGTGTGGGTACACCTGAGGACTTGGTAGAAAATGTCTCACGAGGTATCGACATGTTTGACTGTGTTATGCCTACAAGAAATGCACGTAACGGCACACTTTTTACCAGCTTTGGAAAAGTAAATATTAAAAAAGCTGAGTACACTACAGATGAAGGACCTATAGACCCAGAGTGTGGCTGTATGGTATGCCAAACCTACTCACGCTCCTATCTACGCCATCTCTTCCGTGCTAGAGAGATCACTTACTTTAGACTTGGGACGATTCATAACCTCTATTATTATCTTGATTTGATGAAGCAGATGAGAGAGGCTATTACTGAAGGTAAATTTGAGTCGTTTAAGGCTGAGTTTTATAAGAAGAGAGAAGTGAAGTAAGCCAGTTTCTTTTAATAATAAAGAGTAAATGGTATTATTGTTGATATAATTAATTAAGTTTTAGACTCTCCATCGTGAGGAATAAAAATTATGGATACACATAGTTTCATTTTAGTACTGTTACTGGTTTTTGTGGGTGCAAGAG
>SOIK01000080.1 GCA_004377245.1 Sulfurovum sp.
TTTACTTCTTCTTTTTTAGCCAATGCATCTACAATGAATGTTGCTTTTACACTGTTTAAAGCATCATCTCTTACCTCATCACGAAGTGCTTCTACTTTTTCAGGGTTCTCTTTAAAGTCGTTAAGCTCTTCTTCACTCATGCTTCTTGCTTTTTCATTGATCTTTGCATCGATCTCTTGATCAACAATGTTGTTTGGAAGTGCAAAATCAAAATGTGCTACCAATGCTTCAATAAGTTTTGGCTTTAACTCTTCGTTAAACAATTTAGCTGTTTTCTCAGATACGATTTGATCATTTAATTTCTCTTTAAGCATATCAAGTGTTGCATTTTCTTCACCTTGAAGAAGTTTTTTTGCCAACTCATCATCAAGTTCTGGAGTCACTTGCTCTTGGATCTCATGAAGTGTTACTTTGAACTCTGCCTCTTTGCCTGCAAGGTCAGCTGACTGATATTCTGCTGGGAAAGTTACAGTTACTGTTTTCTCTTCTTCGTACTTCATACCGATGATCTGCTCTTCAAATCCTGGAATGAACTGGTTAGAACCGATTTTAAGATTAAATTTCTCAGCTTTCCCTCCATCAAATGCAACACCATCAACAAAACCTTCAAAGTCGATCAATGTCATATCGCCATCTTTTACTATTCTTTTTCTTTTGATTTTTTCAAATGGTGCTTGTTGTGCAGCAATTTCACTTAACTTTGCATCTACTTCTTTGTCTGATGCTTCTGGCTTATCAAATGCAGGAACAACATCCATATACCCCTCAGCTTTAAACTCAGGTCTAGTAGAGATCTCTACTTCTACTTCGATACCATTGTCATTTTTATCATACTTTTTAAAGATAGGCTGACCAAGAACATTTGCAGCATTAAGTCCTGCTTCTTTTGTACCTGCATCCATAAGCTCTCTAAGCGCATCCGCTTCAGCATCTTGGATAAGTTTCTCACCATGTAGTTTTTTTACTACATGTGCAGGTACTTTACCTTTTCTAAATCCATCTACTTTCATCTCTTTACCTGCTTGAACTGCAAGTCTCTCAATGTTTGCTTCAACAACACCTTTTTCTATGGTACCACTTACGAGTACATTTGCTTCGTCTAGTTTCTTTACTGTAACTTTCACTACAATCCTTTTATATATAATTCCGTGATTTTATCTAAAATTTGATAAAAAACGAAATGTACTTAGATATACAGCTATTTTTGATACCTTCTTTAAAGGATATAATCAACTAAAACACTACTCCTTTTTAGCTAAAATCCAAGCATAAAAAGATAAACCATAGTATAATTATATTTTTGAGGAATACAAATGAGAAGTAATAGAATAAATGGTCTTGATATCTTTAGAGGATGGGCTATTTTACTAATGATTGCCTATCATTTTGGCTATGATCTCAAACATTTTGACTATATCTCTGTAGATCTGGGTCATGACACCTTTTGGGTCTATAGCCGTTATATCATTGTCTCTATGTTTTTAGTCAGTGTGGGGATGAGTCTTAAGTTAGCACATACTCCAAATATAAAGTGGTACAAGATGAAAAAGCGTACTCTGCTTTTAGGTGGTGCATCCCTCCTTGTGAGTGTAGGAACGTATCTACAATTTCCTCACACATGGGTATATTTTGGTATCTTGCATTTTATCTTAGTTGCTTCGTGGGTGGGATTACTCTTTTTACCCTATCCTCGCTTGGCGCTAGCCACTGCCATCATCATTTTTATAGGTTCTTTATTGGGATGGTTGCACATGCATGGCTTATTTGCTCTGCTTCAAACATCCTTACATCTACCTCCAGAATATACACAAGATGGTGTACAATTCTTTCCTTGGTTTGGTGCAGTATTGATGGGAGTTGTCTTTGTCTCTTACAATTTACACACCAAACTACTCAAAAATACTTTTTTTAGCCCACACACTTCACCCAACA
Organism: Sulfurovum sp.; assembly: GCA_004377245.1. GTDB lineage: Bacteria > Campylobacterota > Campylobacteria > Campylobacterales > Sulfurovaceae > Sulfurovum. The sequence continues at coordinate 1,933 of SOIK01000080.1, forward strand.
AAGTACTTGCATTTTTTGGTCGGCATGCATTGATCATATACCTCATCCACCAACCTATACTTTTTGGATTGTTTTCACTCTTTCATTAGGCTATAATCCCACATGCAAAAAATCCACCAAAAAATCCAAGACTGGTACCAAAATCACGGGAGACTTGACCTTCCGTGGCGTATGGCTACTGACCCTTATCACATATACCTTTCTGAAGTCATGCTTCAACAGACACAAGTGAAAACCGTACTCGATCGTTACTATTTTCCTTTTTTAGAGAAATTTCCCACACTTAAAGCTTTGGGTGAAGCACCTCTTGATGATGTGCTGAAGATGTGGGAGGGGCTTGGGTATTATAATCGGGCTAAAAATTTACATAAGACCGCTACACTTGTAGGTGAACTGCCAAATGACATAAACGAACTCATCAAACTTCCTGGCATAGGTAAAAACACAGCACATGCAGTGGCTACTTTTGCTTTCAATCAACCTGTCCCCATCATGGAAGCCAATGTCAAACGTATACTCTGTCGTTTACATAAACTCAAAATACCTAACGATAAACAGCTTTGGGACATCGCTTATGGTGTAGTGGACAAAGAAAACCCTTTTGACTACAACCAAGCAATGATGGATATAGGAGCAACAATTTGTTTACCTAAAAATCCAAAATGTGAGCTCTGCCCCCTAAATGACATCTGTAAAGGACAAAAAGAGCCTACGCTTTACCCTACAAAAAAGAAACGTGTTGTACCTACTAGAGAACAAAATATACTCATCAATGTATACGATGATACACTTTTGCTCACACAGCGTCAAGGAAAATTTTTACATGGACTATGGGGATTTGAGAGTGTTGACGTTCCAGTATGTGCTGCTGAATATATAGGAGAAGTGACACATGCCTATACACACTTTAAACTCATCTGTAAAGTCTATGTATATTATGAAAATAGTCCTGAGCAAATGGATTACTTTAATGAAGAAGAGATACAAAAACTTGCTATCTCTAAAGTCGATGAGAAGATAGTTAAATTGTTTTTAGCTACAATGTGA
>SOIK01000195.1 GCA_004377245.1 Sulfurovum sp.
AAAAGAAGAACACATTACAAATTGACATTACCAATGCCGGTAAAAGATGCTGATGGAACATGGAGAATGCCTCACCACATGAACATGACTACTGGTGAGTACAAAACAACTAAAGCGTAATCGATGATCAAGATCGCGATTGACGCTATGGGTGGGGACTTTGGTCCTGACCCCATTATTGAAGGTGTGGTTCAAGCACTTGACGTAGAAAAATTTATGCCTATTCTTGTAGGTGACAAAACAGAGATACTCTCTTATCTTCCCCAATACTATACAGATAAAGTCCAAATAATTGATGCTTCTGATACTATTTCTATGAGTGATCAAGCAACGAATGCACTTAAGCGTAAAGATTCATCTATTTATAAAGCAGTTGAGCTTGTTCGTAATAAAGAAGCTGATGCCGTAGTTTCAGCTGGACACAGTGGCGCAACGATGACGTTAGCTACACTACGCATAGGACGATTACCTCATATCTCTAAACCAGCACTTGCGACATTAATGCCAAGTATCGTTGATGCAAAAACTTTGGTGCTTGATGTAGGGGCAGTAACAGACTGTACACCTCAAAACCTTTATGAATTTGGTGCAATGGGCGAAGCTTATGTACAGAAGATTTTAGGTATTCCATCACCTAAGGTTGGACTATTATCTAATGGGTCAGAAGATTCTAAAGGTAATGCCTTGACGAAAGAAGCTTTTACTCTACTCAAAGACCTTGATGGGTTTGTGGGTAATGTCGAAGGACGTGATATCTTTAATGGTAGTGTTAATGTAGTTGTATGTGATGGCTTTACAGGTAATATCTTACTTAAAACGAGTGAAGGGGTTGTCTCAACCATCTTTACACTTATGCGACAACACATCAGAAGATCACTTCCAGCAAAGATCGGTGCATTGATGATGAAGAAAAAAGTCTTTGGAAACATGAAAAAGCAAGTTGATTATGCAGAGTATGGTGGAGCGCCACTCTTAGGTATCAACGGATGTGCCATCATTAGTCATGGTAGCTCCAATGCCAAGGCGATTAAAAATGCTATTTTCCAAGCAATTCGATATACAGAATCAGACGTAAATACAACAATAGAAGAACTACTCTCAGACAATAAATAATTGACAGGATCTAGACCCTGTCAATTTATGATTTCTCCCCACTTTTTAGACCTCTCCTTAGAATTTTATGGTAAAATATAGACCATAATTTATGGCTTAAGGATAACTATGTCACAAACAAAACCAGTATATGCTTCATTTAGATCTATCGGTGCGTACGTCCCTGAAAAGATTTTAAGCAATGCAGATCTTGAAAAGATGGTTGACACGACCGATGAGTGGATCGTCCAACGAACAGGAATCAAAGAGAGACGTATCGCAGCAGAGGATGAACATACTAGTGATATGGGGGTCAAAGCTGCCGAGCTTGCTATTCGTCGATCAGAGATCTCCAAAGAGGAGATCGATCTGGTACTCTGTGCAACAGTGACACCAGACTATTTTAATATGCCTTCAACCGCATGTATAATATCAAATAAATTAGGTATCAGTGACGTACAGGCCTTTGATATTTCAGCAGCTTGTAGCGGATTTGTCTATCTTCTCTCCATAGCAAAAGCCTTTATTGAGTCAGGAATGAAAAAGAACGTATTGATCATAGGTGCCGAAAAGTTCTCCTCAATTGTTGACTATACCGATAGAAGTACCTGTATCCTCTTTGGTGACGGAGCAGGTGCGGCGATGATATCTGCTACGGATAAAAAAGAAGAAGGTTTTGTTGACTTGCATGCAAGTGCTGATGGAGCTTATTCAGACTTTCTAGTTACACCGGCACCAGGTGCTGTCTATCCGGCGAGTCAGCAGGTAATCGATGAGAGACTTCATTTTGTTCAAATGAAAGGGAATGAAACCTTTAGACTTGCGGTGAAAACGTTAACTAAAGATGTAAAAGAAATCTTGAAGAAAAATGATATTAAATCAGAAGATATTCCTCACTTTATTCCTCATCAAGCTAACTATCGTATCATTAAAGCAGTGGGTGATGCACTGAAGATGAGAGAAGACCAAGTGGTACTGACTGTAGGTAAATATGGAAATACTTCAGCTGCTTCCATCCCTATGGCACTGAATGACATCTATGAGTCAGGCAGACTTCAAACGGGTGAGCTTATGCTTCTTGATACCTTTGGTGGTGGACTGACTTGGGCGAGTGCTCTGCTACCTTTTGCCGGTAAAGCAATTAACAAGTAGGTTAACCCTTGAAAATCGGTTTTATTGGTGATGTTGTAGGTAAACCAGGGCGTTTAATGATAAAACGTCATCTTACACGCCTAAAGCAAGAACACTTCATTGACTATACGATAGCTAACTATGAAAATGTAAGTCATGGTTTTGGTCTGACTGAAAAAAACTGTAAAGAACTACTGGGTTACGGCATCGATATGATGACAGGAGGTAACCACAGTTTCGATAAAAAAGAGATACTAAATCTCTTCAATACCTATCCTCTCATCCGTCCTATGAATTACCCTAGAGCCACACCAGGTAAAGGTGTATATCAAACAACACTTCTAGGTAAAGAGGTAGCCATACTGAACCTCATGGGTCACTACACTATGCCTCTTGTCGATAATCCTTTTACTATGATAGTAGAAGTGGTTGAATCCCTTAAAGCACAAGATATAAAACATATTATCCTTGACATCCATGCAGAAGCAAGCAGTGAAAAACAAGCACTCTTACATATGCTTAAAGAGGATGTGAGTGCCATACTTGGTACACATACCCATGTCGCAACAGATGATTTGCATATTATAGATGGCTGTTGTTATGTGACAGACGTAGGACTTACAGGTTGTCGTGATGGAGTAATTGGTATAGAGAGTAAGGTACCTGTAAAACGTTTTCTGACAGGACTTGGCGGACACTTTGATGTCCCTGATGAGTGTAAAGCACTTCTGCAAATGGTAGT
>SOIK01000050.1 GCA_004377245.1 Sulfurovum sp.
CTGACCTTGCCATCATCGCAGCTATTTTAAGTAGCTATAGAGACAGAGAGCTTAGTTCTGAAACACTTTTCCTTGGAGAAGTCAGCCTCACAGGAGAGATACGGGAAATATCAGGACTCACACAAAGACTCAAAGAGATAGAAACACAAGGTTTTTCTAAAGCTGTCATCCCCAATAAACCTATGGAAGAAACAAAAATCAAATGCTTTGTGGCTGATGAAGTTTCAAAAGTTGTGGAGTGGATGTAAAGTTTTCATTCAATCAAAATCATGTTATAATATAGAAATTGATATCATATAATTTATAGTTTATATTTAAAAAGCCAAACTTGCTGTGAAGTAAAGTACGGAAAGCTAAGGGTCTTAAAAAGATAGCCTGGCTACTAAATATCTTCTGAATATCTCTATATAGAATATTGGAAGACTTCCATACATAAAAGGCCTATAATACCTATGCAAAATAATCATATCTACAAAATTATTATCGCAGATGATCATGAAATTGTTCGTAGCGGTGTCAAGTTTACTATAGGGGCTCAAGAAAATTTTCATATTGAAGATGAAGCTTCTTCATTTAGTGAGCTCATTGGCCTTCTTTCCAAAAAAAGCTATGACTTTTTGATTTTAGATCTAAATCTTGGTGATAAAAATGGTATACCTTCCATACGTGAAATCAGTAATCAGTTTAATGAATTACCAATATTGATCTTAAGTATGTTTCCTGAAGATCCTTATGCTCTACAATCTATCCAAGCTGGAGCTTCGGGCTATTTAAATAAAAAAATGGTATCGGAAGAATTGATACATGCAATAAATAGCATCATTGAGGGAAAAACGTATATTAATCAATCATATATGGAAAATCTTCCCTATGGAACCTCTTTAGGTAAAACATCCAAAAGCTCGATAGAGTCTTTATCCAAACGAGAATTTGAAGTGTACTCTCTAATTGCCTCAGGTATTACCTCTAAAGAGATTGCAGAAAAACTTACATTGAGTCCAAAAACTGTATCTACTTATCGTACACGGATACTAGAAAAATTGTCACTTTCCAATACTAGTCAGCTCATTCACTTTGCCCTACAGGACTCTTTAGGACAAGAATAAAAAACCAAGGTAAATCTAAAATAGTAAACCTTGTCAAAACTCCATAAACATCCAATAAAATTAGTGTAAGAATAATCCTATATGTTTTTTTCTCTATACTTCGTATAATCTTTATATAAACGTTGGATTTAAAATTTCCAACAAAAATTTCTTTCTCCAACTTAATAAAAAAATTTATAATAAAAAGGATGAATTATGAAGAAGAGAATTCTTATTGTTGATGATGTTGAATTTAATATTGAGTTTGAAGGAAAAGTGATTAAATCTCTTATGGATGAGCTTGGGATCGATATAGAAATTGACACAGCTTATACGGTTGAAGAAGCATTAAGTAATATAGCTGAAAATGATAGATATGATGCTATGGTGATTGATATGAATTTACCTGATGGTTCTGGTGTTGATATAGCAAAGGCTGCATTGAAAAAAAGCGAAGAGACTCGCATAGCAGCACTTACAATTTATCCCAGCAAGTATGAAGATCAGCATGCCTTTTTTGATCTTTTTTTAATAAAACCGATCATGCCTGAGACATACAAGCAGAATTTTGGTCGTCTTTTAGGTCTTGAATGATGTTAGAGACAAATATTTTTCCTATAGTGATATAGACGAATAGGAGGGTGTACTTATGCAACAACATAATGTAATTTCCAAATCTGTGCAAGTTGACCCACTTACAAAACTTTTAGACTATGTTCCTTTCATAGATTTACTTAATCAGAGATTTTCCTCTGACTCTGATTCTAAAAAAACACTTACAGCTTTACTGTTTATTGAGTTTGATGATCTTGCGCAGTTTAATGATATTTTTGGTTTTAATACTGATGACCAGCTAATAATACAGTTAAGTGAAAAGCTTAGCTTGCTTTTAAAGAGTGAAGATGTTTTGGCAAGAGCAGGTGATAATCAATATATTATTATGCAGGATCTCTCTGCCTCTGAAAATCCTAAGGAATTGGCAAAGCATATTATGCATATGCTTTCTGAGCCATTTGTTGTTGATACAAATATATTTTATATTAATGCATCTATAGGTATTAGTTGCTATCCTATGGATGGGAATGATGCTTATAGACTGATAAAAACAGCTAAAAACACTATGAGGCATGCTCAAAAAGATGGTAAAAACAATATTGCGTTTACCCCACATAGAGTAGCATTATCATCTTATGAAAAAAGTGTACGCATTATGGAAGATTTACCGGCGGCTATTGAAAATGGAGAAATATATTTTGCTTATCAGCCTCAGTACTCTTACACTGAAGAACGTTTTATAGGGGCTGAAATGCTTGCCAGGTGGAGACATCCTGAGTATGGAGAAGTGTCCCCGGAATTTTTTATTCCGCTTGCAGAGAAGAGTGGTATGGTTGGACCACTAACTGTTAAAGCCCTTGTTGATGCTTCGAAGGCATTTACTTTATTTGAGAGTGAGGGTATTGATGATTTTTCTCTCTCTGTCAATATTTCACCTGTTTTTCTAATGAGAAGTACTTTTTATAAAACGATTGAGTTTTTAATGGAGCAGTATCCTCTGAGTGGAAAAAATATAAACTTTGAAATTACGGAAGAAGTACTGATGAAAAATACAGACAATCTGATAAAAACACTTGAGAAACTCAAGGCACTGGATATTGGTATTGAACTTGATGATTTTGGAACAGGTTATACTTCATTACAACACCTTGCCTATTTACCGATCGACACCTTAAAAGTGGACAAATCCTTTGTAAGTGGAATTGATAAAAATGCAAAAAAGAAAGCACTCTTCAAAGCCATTGTAGATATGTCTCATGCTTTAAATATTGATGTTATTGTAGAAGGAGTTGAAAATAGTTCAGAAGATAGAATAATTAAAACTTTTAAGCCAACAAAAGCACAGGGGTACTTTTATTCCAGACCAATACATCGAGATGTATTGGTTGAAAAGTTAAAACAACATAATAAACAAGATTAAGGTATTTTATTTATCCTTTTATGTTGGTAGATAAGATTATTCCTACATACATTTTAGATAAAAAAGACTATTCTATAACTTTAATACTTTTAATTGACAATTTATTGTACGAAGGGGGAAAATGAATTACGCTATATTGACAAATATTGATAAAATTGATTCTATTGATTTCATACCGACAGTTATAGTGGGTTTTTACCAGTGCGGCAAAGAGAAGCTTTTTTCTCAGTATACTGAAACCCTGAAAGCTCGTTTCCCAGAGGCTGACATAATTGGATCTAGCAGTGAGAGTAATATTTATGATACGATTCCCCATCTCGATATAGATGAAACACATATCTGTACTTATATGTGTATAGAGATGAAAAAGGAATCCTATACGCTTCAGTTTTTCTCCACTCAAGAAAAACAGAAGATTCTTGTTGAGGAAAATAAAAAATACGGTGCCATTATTTTGAGTGCTAGTTATAACAATGATCTTGAACAGCTCATTACTATGTTACAGAAAAATATCGGTCAAAATAGTTTTTTCGGTGCGCTTGCAGGAGCTGAACCCTCTAAGTTAAAAGAGGGAACTATCTTTTATAACGGAGAATATATTTCCGATGGTACACTAGTATGGTTCATCGATCAAGAACAGTATCTTCTTAAAGGGATATCGGTACATAACTTTGATCCGGTTGGATTTGATTTAGAGATTACCCGTGCAGAGGGATTCAAAATTTTTGAAATTGAAAATAAGCCGGCACTGGATATGGTGGAGGAGATGATTGGTACATTAGACCCACAAAGCATTGCTTCGTACGACCACCCATTTTTTATCACATCAGACAAGAACGATAAATCTACTGAAAGACCACTCTCTTCTATGCTCTCTATAGACAGGGAAGCCAAAACTATAATGCTCTATAAAGAAGTTTCAAATGGCGATAAACTTAAGTTGGCCATACCTTTTAACCGAGAGAAGCAAGAAAAACAACTACGTAGGTTTTGTGATTATACTACAAGTGGCGGTATCGCTTTTTTATTTGTTTGTGTGGCATATAAGGGGCATTGGGGAGAGATGGAGCCGATCTATCTTATGCATCTTGCAAAAAACCTTAGGGTTCCCTTTGTGGGTTTTCATTCGCTTGGTGAAATAGGACCACTAAATCCTCAAGGTTTTTCTCTGATGCAAAACCAGACATTGACACTAGCAGTACTCTCTGAAAAGTAAGGAACAACATGCAACTACACAAAATGGATAAACAAAAGATCATCAAAGACGTAACCGGTCTATTTGACATGGAGCCTGCAAAAGCTCAACACTTAGTTGATAATATGGAAAAAGCTTTACTCGGAGAAAATAAGGATTTTTTTTATACTCTGAAATATGCTATACATTTTCGTAACGATACTGCTTTTTCAAGGAATGTACTCAAGTGTGCTGTAGAGAATTTTTCTTTTTTGATTACCAAAGAAGAATATGCCTCTGTAAAGAAAGAGTTGGAAACATTTTTTTATCTTTTTTTTGAAACGATATTTATTCAACGATGTCGTTACGCAAAGAAGATTGAAAAAAGGGGAGATACTGTTCAGAAAGTTCTACAGCATATGAGTAACCAGTTAAATAAAACACTTGATACACAACAACTTATGATCGCAAACATCTCTCATGAGATGCGCACTTCACTCAATGCTATTTCTGGATATCTATCTATAGTAAAGGATAAAAATATTTTGATAGGAGAGGATAAAAACTTTCTTGATAAAGCAAGCAGTGCATCTTCGACACTGAAGGCACTTGTATCTGACATCTTAGATGTTACGAAGATTAACTCTGGACAGCTGGAGATCAAAGAGGAGTTCTTTTGGCTGGATAAAATGATCTTGAAGTGTATTGATAGTATTGCAATAGGATTGAACAAGAAAAATATTATCTTTAAAACCAAAGTAGACTTTTTTCCAAAAAAAGTATTTGGAGATCGTCAGCATATTATGGAAATAATAACAAATCTTTTAAGCAATGCTGTCAAATATACCGATAGCGGTTTTGTGCATCTTAAGGTTAAAAAAAATCAAGGACTTGATGATAGTATAGAAATACTCTTTCAGGTTGAAGATAGTGGCATTGGGATGACACAAGAACAGACAGAGAATATGTTTGAGCCTTATAGCCGCTTTAAAACAGAGAGACAAGGGGTAGGACTCGGTTTGCATATTGCATACAAACTAGCACAAAAATTAGGTGGCTGTTTGACTGCTAAAAGTAAATTTGGAGAGGGGAGTACGTTTGATTTTACCGTTAAATTAAAAGAGAAACCTGACAATCTGATCAAAACAGATAACAAGATGATTTGCTTTTTTAATAATACAAAAGAGACACACGATTTTAAGCAGAAGTTACATTTCTTAAAAGAGCATGGAATCGAAATTGTTACCTTCAGCAATGAACAGAAGTTTATAAACTATCTGTTAACCCTGAAAGATAAAGCGCCAGATATGATTTCAATTGTTTCTGATCACGAAGGATATTTAAAATATGATGCATTGATAAACTACCTAAGAACGCTTAAAATATTTGAGACAACGTCTTTTATTGCTGAGGAGACTGGAGCAAATATCTCTCTTGGCTACTTTGATAAAATTTATGATCGTTTTGCTCCTATATTGACATATATTGATTCTTTAAAAGTATTAGATACACAAGAAAATAAAGTAAAAGCAGATGTGGAGAAAAAACAAGATATACATATTCTTGCGGTTGATGATATAGAGACAAACCTGGAAATACTTAAGATGTTCATAGCAAAGAGATATCCTCATGCTACTATAGATTTGGCAACGGGTGGTTATGAGGCAGTAGGGATGTATAAAACCCAAACGTACGATATTATCTTTATGGACTTGAAAATGCCTGGATTAAACGGTTTTGAGGTTCTGGAAAAATTAAATGCTATTCATCATTTACCTCCAGTTTATGCTTTGACAGCAGATATATATAAGACTACCTATGACAAAGTAGTGCAAGCAGGTTTTATGGGATTACTTGAAAAACCATTACAGCTGGATCTTTTATTTGAGACTATTGAAAAGGTGATACATGAAAAAAATAATTAGTGAAACAGAAGTCATTGCATATGACCATCTCAAGGCATTTGGATTTGCTGAGGAACAGGTAATCCCATTGGTTTATCGAGCTAAAAAAGATCTGCAAGAAAATTTGACAAAGTTAGAGATATTGCTTTATGAAGATACGATTTCTATTGATGATATCAATAATGTTTTACATGCACTAAAAGGGCTATTATTTAATTTGGGAAATCATGAGCTGGCAGAAAAGTTAAATGAAATAAGATCACATTTTGAAAGCAAAGCGTCTTTGAAAGAGATTTCACAGTTATTGTTTGATGAGAAATAAATTGAACATCTCTAAATATAAGATGGAATTATTATGATTACTGTAAAACTTGAAACCTTAATACAGTACAAAACATTGTTGTAATCTCAGCCCATAACGAATCAGGCTACCTGTTAAAACTGATCCATATAGGTGTTTCAAACTTTATCCTCAAACCGATTAAGATCACGTAGTTTCAGAATGTACTTTTCATTACGTCAAAGAAATGGCTGCTTAATTTAGGTTGCAATTACGTTAGTAATTGGAATTGGTGTAGGATTATTCCTACAAATATTTTAGAGAAAAAATGCTATTCTATAGTTTATTAGGAAACCATTACGTAGCAGACAAGTTGATTGAAATAAAATCACATCTTGAAAGCGAAGCCGCATTAAAAGAGATAGCATTATTATTATATCTTTAGAGAAAACATTTCTAAAGTTTACTAAACACTATATGAAATGGAATATTTATGATAAATAAGAAACTTCAAACTTTAATAGAATCAAATAAAAATTTAACAGTTTTATATGTTGAAGACAGTGATGTAGTGCGTGACAGCACTCTTGATATGATGAAAGAGTTTTTTTCAAATATTGATTCTGCAAAAGATGGAGAGGAAGGTCTTCAAAAGTACGAAAAATACTACAATGATAATAATCAGTATTATGATATTGTCATTACTGATATCAACATGCCAAAAATGAACGGTATCGAGATGAGTAAATCAATCTTATCACTCAATGAAGAGCAAATAATTCTCATCATTTCGGCCCACAATGAATCAGATTATCTCCTAAAGTTGATCAATATGGGAATTTCAAATTTTATACTAAAACCAATAGATATTACACAGTTTCAAAAAATAATTTTCCGTATTATAACCTCTATTCAGAATAAAAAAGTTGTAAAAGAACAATACGAAGAGATCCAAGCGATAAATCTTATTTTAGCGTCAGCAAAAAAGGAAGCAGAACAGGCTTCACACCAAAAAAGCCAATTTTTGGCAAATATGTCGCATGAGATTCGCACACCACTCAATGCAATTACAGGTTTTATTTCCCTACTGCATGAAAAAGAGACGGATGCAGAAAAGATCAAATACCTGCAAGTAATTAAAAGCTCTTCCGATTCACTTCTACAGATTATCAGTGATATTTTAGATATCAGTAAAATAGAGAGTGGAAAGATAGAGATTGATAACATCAATTTTAATCCTTATGAAGAGTTGATCACCGTGGCAGAACTTTTTCAAGAAAAAGCGGCCCAAAATGGTGTTGAGTTGAAAATTCATTATAGTCATAAGATGCCGGAAATACTTTTCTCTGATGCACACAGAATCAAACAGATTCTTTCAAATCTTCTCTCTAACGCTGTTAAGTTTACACCAAAGGGTTCAGTTGTCAAATGTATCGTATGCTATGCGGCAGGCCGTTTACATATCAGGGTCAAAGATTTTGGTATCGGTATTCCTGAAGACAAACAAAAGGTTATATTTGAACCTTTTTCACAAGCAGAGAACTCAACGAGCCGAGAGTATGGTGGTACGGGACTTGGGTTGGCTATCAGTGCCAAACTGGCCAAACAGCTTGGTGGTAAATTAACACTTAAAAGTCAAGAGGGAAGAGGAAGCACTTTTACCCTTATCGTTAAGATGCCAATCGGTAAAGATATTCAGGAAAACATGAATAAGGTCGAATCTGAAGGTCCTCTAACAGGCCATATCCTGATTGTCGAAGATATGGAAGCTAATCGTATGTTTCTTGGTATTATTCTCGATAATGCCGGTTTGACATATGATACTGCAATCAACGGTATTGAGGCGATTGAAAAGTTCAAAACCAAGAAATACGATCTAATCCTAATGGATGAGAATATGCCAAAAATGAGCGGTATCACAGCGACCAAAGTGATTTTGACTATGGAAAAAGAGGGTAGCTTGAAGCATACACCAATCATTTCATTAACAGCAAATGCTCTTAAAGGGGACAAGGAACGCTTTCTTAAATCTGGTATGGATGACTACTTGAGCAAACCGGTTGATCCGAATTCACTCACCAGTACACTGCGAAAGTATTTGATCAACACATGAAAATGATAAAATCTATGCAACAAAAAACTTGGATGCTGGAGATAGCTCCGTTGTCTGTATTTAGAACAGTAGTAAAGCAGCAGATGCAAATGATAAACTTTAAAAATCTAATAAATTAATGTCGTATATAATTATATAAAATACATATAGGAAATGATGTGATTACAAACGCAAATGAAAATAAATTTGTAGAATTGCTTAGTAAAATACCGAATGTCGCTGTGCAAGGATATAATAAATATAGAGAAGTTATTTATTGGAATGAAGCAAGTGAAAAAATTTATGGTTATACTAAAGAAGAAGCACTTGGTAAACAACTTGAAGATTTAATAATTCCAGACTTTATGAAAGATGATGTAATCTTATTTCATACAAATTGGCTTGAAAAAGGAGAAGCTATCCCTTCTGGTGAATTACCATTAGAACATAAAAATGGCTCTACAGTATATGTATACTCTTCACATGTTATGCTAGGAGAAGATAGCGATTATCCTGAAATGTTTTGTATTGATATTGACCTTACAGAACAAAAGAAACAAGAAGAAGTTTTAAAAGAAAAAAACAAATTACTTACTCAACAATCGCGAATGGCCCAGATGGGAGAGATGATATCTATGATAGCACATCAATGGAGACAACCGTTAGCCGCCATCAGCGCGACAAGTGCATCCATAGAACTCAAAGCCAGTTTAAATAAGCTGGACAATGACACTGCACAACAAAAAGCACAAGATATATCTGCTTTTTCACAACATCTAAGTAAAACCATCGATGATTTTAGAGATTTCTTTAAACCAAATAAGAAAAAAATAGAGACATCGTATGATGAACTTATAACATCAGTTCTAGAGATCATAGGTGTCTCCATTAGAAATAAAAATATAGAATTGATTCAGGAGTTAAACTGTCATGATAGATTCATCACTTATCCCAATGAGTTAAAGCAGGTGATCTTAAATCTCATCAAAAATGCAGAGGATGCACTGCTTGAGAAGAGAATAGAAAATCCTTATATCAAAATA
>SOIK01000270.1 GCA_004377245.1 Sulfurovum sp.
CAGGTGGTGAAGCACAGCGTATACGTATCGCTTCACAGATAGGTTCCGGGCTTACTGGGGTGATGTATGTACTTGATGAGCCAAGCATAGGTTTACATGAGCGAGATACGATGAAGTTGATTCGTACACTCAACTCTCTACGAGAAAAGGGAAACTCTGTCATCGTAGTGGAGCATGATAAAGAGACCATTCTTGCAGCAGATTTTATCATAGATATAGGTCCTGGTGCAGGAAAGTTTGGTGGAGAGATAGTCTTTGCTGGTGATGCGAAGAAACTGGCAAAAGCTAAAACACTTACGGCTGACTATCTTTATGGTAAAAAAGAGATAGCTTATAGCCATGATAACCCACAAAAAGAGTGGATAGAGATAAAAAATGTAACCCTGAATAACATTGAAAAACTTGATGCAAAGATACCTCTACAAAACTTTGTATGTATCACGGGTGTAAGTGGTAGTGGTAAAAGTTCACTGATACTTCAAACTTTACTCCCTGTGGCGAGAGAGTTACTTAACCGTGCAAGAAAGGTCAATAAAGTAGATGGTGTAGAGATCACAGGACTTGAAAAACTAGACAAAGTCATCTACCTCGATCAAAGCCCTATAGGACGAACACCACGTTCAAATCCGGCAACCTATACAGGTATCATGGATGAGATACGTAAACTTTTTGCACAAACCAAAGAGGCAGAGATCCGCGGGTATAAGATAGGGCGTTTCTCTTTCAATGTCAAAGGGGGACGTTGTGAGAAGTGTCAAGGAGATGGACAGATCAAGATAGAGATGCACTTCTTACCGGATGTACTGGTAAGTTGTGATGCTTGTGATGGTACACGTTACAATGCACAGACACGGGAAGTGTTATATAAAGGTCAATCTATCTCAGATGTTCTTGCGATGAGTGTAGGTGAGGCACTGGAGTTCTTTAAAGCCATTCCTGCCATTGCAATAAAACTTAAAACATTGACAGATGTAGGACTAGACTACATTACACTGGGACAAAATGCAACCACACTCTCTGGCGGGGAAGCACAGCGTATTAAGCTCAGTAAAGAGTTAAGCCGTAAAGATACAGGAAAAACACTTTACATCCTAGATGAACCTACTACAGGGCTTCACTTTGTAGATGTAGACAGACTTACAGGTGTACTGCATCATCTCGTTGAACTTGGTAACTCAGTAATGGTCATAGAACATAATCTTGATATGATAAAAAATTCAGACTACATCATAGATATGGGACCTGAAGGCGGAAACAAGGGCGGACTGATCATCGCGACGGGTTCTCCTGAAAAGTTGGCTAGTGAATATAAAAAGACCGGGTCTTATACTGGTGAGTATTTGACTAAGGAGTTAGGGTAGTTAGGCAAAGACGAAAGTGTTCTTATGGTCTACGAAACTGCCTTAGACCTGGTTTTCGACTTTCATTTGCAAAAGAGAGAGCCATTTTGATGATATAAAGTATGGTGAAACCTGCTATGATCTCATATCCTATGGTCCAAGTTAAAAGGAAAGATGATTCTTCATTGAGTGATAAAAACAGTTTAGGATCTCCTGTAGCGATATAAAAGAAAAGAAAAAGAAGACCCGCAATGTAAGGTAGTGAGATAAAGTATATGGCTAGAAATATCTTTTCAAAACCTTCAGGGAAAAAAAGGGGTGTATCTGAAAAACTTACATTTTGTTGGGTATACTTTTTAGGTTTAGTGTGTGATTGATGTATATTTTTTGTATTGATATAATGGTTATTTGTTGCCATATTTGATCTCCCCCCCCCAGGTTAGATAAAAACTTAATTTTATTTCAAGTGGCAACCCGGCTATCTCGCATGAGACCCGCAGCTTTCCGTCCTATTTTCACAAATAGTTTGGCTTTATTCATTTATCTTATAGTGTAACAATAAAACTATTAATATTAAATTAAATCAAGACTCAAATAAGAGCAACCTCTAACAGAGAATAGGCTAAAATACATAAAAAATTAGGCTTTCTCTTGAAAACAATCACAATCATAGATACCTTTGGCTTCTTCTTTCGCTCTTATTTTGCACTTCCTCCTTTACGTAATTCAGATGGATTTCCTACAGGACTTTTGACAGGGTTTATTAATCTTGTGGATTCTTTACACCGAGATCACAGTACAGACTACTTGGTGTTTGCTTTGGACAGCAAGGGGAAAACCTTCCGTAATGAGCTTTACCCTGAGTACAAAGCAAACCGTGAGGCACCACCGGAAGATCTGACCAAGCAACTGCCTGTAGCTATTGATTGGATAGAAGAGATGGGATTTGCCAATCTTTCTCGTGAAGGGTTTGAAGCAGATGATGTTATTACAACGGTAACGAGGTTTGCCAAAGAGCAGGGCTTAAAAGTTCGTATCGTTTCACACGATAAAGATCTGTATCAGCTCATCGATGATGGTGTGGTCGTTATGTATGATTCTGTTAAGAAAAAAGAGATAGATGAGCAAGGGTGTATGGATAAGTTTGGGGTAAATCCTCGTGATTTTATCGATTTTCAAGCCATTGTGGGTGATAGCTCTGACAATGTACCAGGTGTGAGAGGTATAGGGCAAAAAGGTGCGAGTAAGCTTATCAATAAATATCATACTTTAGAAGCGATCTATGCAGATATAGAAAATTGTGGTACGCCTCGTACACAAAAATTACTTCTTGAGAGTAAAGAGAACGCTTTTTTATCTCGTGAACTCGTTACGATGCGAACAGATGTCTATAAAGATATGGATCTGGAGAATTTTGTATTTGAAAATAAAAACTATTTGAGTTGTCTTGTGGATGAATTTGAAATATATGAGATGAAACAAGCCATTAAAAAAGCCAAAGTAGGACAAGATGAAGCTGCTTGTCACGAGGAGGCAAAACCTAGGAAAAACCAGGATCTTCCTTCATTTGAAGCGAGCTTATTGGATACAAAAGAGAAGCTTGAAGAGG
>SOIK01000148.1 GCA_004377245.1 Sulfurovum sp.
TGTTTCCTTAGGCAATAAAGAGTCAAGACTCTTGAAGCTTTTTATGAAAACAGAGGGAGAGGTCCTGGCACATGAGCGTATTTATAAACATTTATGGGATTTTGATGAAGAGCCTAGTGATACAGCACTTCGTACCTATATCAAGAACCTTCGTAAGATCATAGGTAAGGAAAGAATTGTTAGTATCAAAAAACAAGGCTACAAATTCATTACTGAAAAGTGAAAAAAAATCTCTTCTTAGATTTCTGACACTTTATGTAGCGATGGTTATCTTTATGATCACACTACTCTCAGTCTTTTACTACCAAAGTCAAGAAAAACTAATGCTTGCAGATCAGCGAGCTTCCCTTACAAAATATGCTTATATACAAACAAAAAGACTCAAAGTACTGCATTACTTTTTTGATGAAAGAACCACTTACCCAAGAGACCCACGATTTAAATCAGCTATTTATGATATAGAATTCATGAAGATCTTTTCTATCTTGAATGATGAATCCATACGTTTTGATGAAGAGATCTACATTACGAATAAACATATACATTTCGTAAAAACATTAGATACCTATTATTTAGGTACAAAATATCTCATCATAGAAGTTGAAGATGATGGTGCATGGCGTGGAGAGATTTGGAAGCATATCTTAGGTTATGGTCTCATAGCATTTTTTCTTTTTATGTTATTTGGTCTTTTTCTTGCAAAGCTGTTTTTAAAACCTATGCGTGATTCTATTATGTTACTTGACAGGTTTATCAAAGATACAACGCATGAACTCAATACACCTCTTTCTGCAATACTTGCAAACATCGAAATGATGGACACAGGGGTAATGGTAGATAAGAACAAGAAGAAGCTAAATCGTATCAACATTGCTGCCAAAACAGTATCGACACTCTATAAAGATTTAACCTATTTGACTTTGGAACAAGAGAAGCAGAATGAAGATGAAGAGATAGCAGTCAAACCTGTGTTGGAAAATAGAGTAGAGTATTTTGATATTTTGGCAAAATCAAAAAATATTACTTTTGTTTTATCTCTTCAACATGCTACTATCTTTATAGATAGACGGAAATTTATCAGGGTGATCGATAATCTCATTTCAAATGCTATAAAATACAATAAACGTGGTGGTGAAATCGAAATTGTACTTCAAGAGAATATGTTAAGTATTTCAGATACAGGTATTGGTGTTTCTGAAGATAAAATACCATTTATGTTTGATCGCTATATGCGATTTAATCAGAGTGAAGGTGGCTTCGGTGTGGGCTTGAGTATCGTTAAAAAGATTGTTGATGAATATAATATCCAGATAGAAGTAGAGTCAAAAGAGGGAGAAGGAACAAAGATGGTGTTAAAATGGTAAAAAAAATAGTTTTATTTGTTGTCTTGACTTCAGGACTATTTTCACAAGATGCTTATGAGCGTAATTGTGTAGGATGTCATAAAGATCTCCCAACTACGTTACAGCAAATGTTTAAAGAATATTTACAGACTTATAGTGGAGAAGAAAATGTGAAAGCAGGACTGAAACACTATTTACGTTATCCATCTAAAAGTATCTCAGTCATGTCCGAACTGTTTATCGATAGCTATGGGATAAAAAAGAAGACTACATTAAATAAGAAAGAGCTCGATGAGGCAATAAATATTTATTGGAATAAGTTTAAGGTTTTTGATAAGTTGAAGTAGATACAATATTCCAGGATAACAATATATTATATTAATAGGAAGGTTAAAAATGAGAAGAATAATCGCGATAGTATCACTGGCACTCTTTGTGATGGTAAGTATGCCAACGGTAGCAACTGCAGGTGCGGCTAAAGGTCAAAAACTTTTTAAGAAAAAATTCCGTAAAAAATGTGGATTTTCAGGTGTACGTTTTGCTAGACATCATATGCAAGATGAATGGGAAGAGATCTACGATGATGGAAAATTTCCAGATGAGGCAAAAAAAATATGTCCGCGATTAAAGCTAAATAAGATCAAACCATCATGGTGGAAACATGTGTATGAGTTTTCTGTTAAGTATGCAAAAGATGGAGTCGTGCCTAAATGTTAAATTAATCTTATCTTTATTATAAATCTAACTTTTTAATAAGTGTAACTTCTGGAAGCAGTTTTTTCTTTTCTGCTTCTCTTTTTCTCTTTCTCTTCACAATCTTTTCACAATTTCATGGTATTATCTCTCATCTTAAAATTAAAAGGATGTCAAATGACTAAAATGACTAAATTAGCAGTTTCTGCTTTACTTGGACTTGCTGTACTTTCAACTACTGCTTCTGCAGATGTTAAAAAAGGACAAAAACTTTATATGAAAAAAATGAAAGCTTCATGTGGTTTCTCTGGTGCAAAATTTGCAGCAAAACATACACAAGATGAGTGGGCAGCTATTAAAGGTGCAGGTAAATTTGTTGAAGAAGCAGAAAAGCTCTGCCCAGGTGTTAACCTAAAAGAGAAATATGTACCACATATTTATGATTTTGCACATGAGTATGCATCTGATTCAGGTAACGTACCAAGTTGTTAAGTTGAAACTTAATACTATATTAAGTTAGACAATTATAATATAATCACTTCATTAGAGGAATGGATGGTGAACTAAGTTCATCATCAATAGAGATAAATTATTTAAAAAGGAACTAAAATGAAAAAAATTGCAATTTCAATGTTATTCGCTGCTTCTACACTACTTATGGCTGATGGTGCTGCTGCTTACGCTAAATGTGCTGGATGTCATGGTGCAAATGGTGAAAAAGCCGCTCTTGGTAAATCAGCTGTTATTACTGGTCAAGATGCTGCAAAAACTATTGAGCAACTTAACGGTTATAAAGCAGGTACGCTTAACCAAAAAGGTATGGGTGCACTTATGAAAGGTCAAGTAGCTTCTATGGATGACGCTGCTATCAAAGCAGTTGCAGATCATATCGCTGCAATGAAGTAAGACT
>SOIK01000048.1 GCA_004377245.1 Sulfurovum sp.
ACTTCACAAAGCCCACTCTGTATAGATACCCCAAGCTCTTTAAGCATCAGTTTAGCTATAGCACCACCTGCTACTCTTGCAGCCGTTTCTCTGGCAGAACTTCGTCCACCCCCACGGTAGTCTCTTAGCCCGTACTTGTGGAAGTAGGTAAAGTCAGCATGTCCCGGACGAAAGAGGTCCTTGACATTGTCATAGTCTTTAGACTTTTGGTTAGTGTTGAAGATGATCATCGCGATGGGAGTGCCTGTGCTCACACCCTCAAAAGTACCTGAGAGTATCTCAAACTTGTCCTCTTCTTTACGTCCGGTTTCAAGTTTACTTTTTCCTGGTTTTCTACGATCTAGTTCAGACTGGATGAAGTCCTCATCTATGTGAAGTCCTGCTGGTACACCATCAAGGATACACCCTAGGGCTTTACCGTGAGATTCACCAAATGTAGTCAGTGTCAGTTTTTTTCCAAAGGTATTCATGATCTTAATGCCTCCAATGCAATTTGAGCTGCTTTTTGTTGTGCTTCTTTTTTACTTTTTCCCCTTGCTGTGGCAATGGTTTTTTCATCTAATATCACAGCGATCTCAAACTCTTTTTTATGGTCTGGACCAGAAGCACTTAAGAGTTCATAAAGAGGAGTGACCCCATGAGTAGCTTGTGTCAATTCCTGAAGCGCTGTTTTATAATCTTTTGAAAGAGAATCAAGGTCGATTTTTGGATGGGTCTCTTCTAAAAGTGCGATAGAGATCTCTTTGGCCGCATTAAGTCCAGCCTCTAAGTAAATGGCACCGATGATAGCCTCAAAAGCATTGGAAAGCAAAGAGGGTTTGTTTCTTCCATTGTTGTTCTCTTCAGCAGAGGAAAGATAGATATACTGCCCCAGATCAATGGCTCTTGCTAAAAGTGTAAAGCCACTTTCGTTGACAAGTGATGCACGGATCTTTGAAAGTATGCCTTCGTTCGAGTTAGGAAATTTAGAAAAAAGATACTCCCCTACGATGAGGTCAAGTACTGCATCTCCTAAAAACTCAAGCCGCTCATTATTGTAAGGCTTTTTGTCACTTTTATGTGTCAAAGCCTCAATAATCAATTGCTTGTTCTTAAATGTATAGTTCAGTCGTTTTTCGAGTTGACTGTAGTCGTTCATAGTTTTATTCCTTTTTTAAATAGTATTGGTATTATAGCAAAAAATCGGTGTGCAACTTTATTGTTTTCTATTCCTTTTTATCTATGCGGGGACCGTGCTTCTTTGTTTTGCAACAAAGTAGAAAACGAACCCAAAAGAAGCACCGTACCGGTATACATAAAATAAAAGTGCAAAGAGCTATCGCGGGAGGTGGATTTTATCTTTATTTTTTGTTTGTTTGGCAGTCGTGAATTGCCTTGAGTTTTTGTTTATCTTTTGACAAGTTTGTAAAACTATGTCAAATTTCACTATTCAAAGCTCTGCTTTGATTCGTTCTGCTTCATTGCGAGCAAGTTCATCACAGCGATCATTTTCCGGATGTCCGTTGTGCCCTCGCACCCAAGTACCATGAACATTATGTGGTTCGGCAGCTTCAAGGTAGGCTTTCCAGAGATCCACATTTTTCACTTTTGCAAAGTTTTTTCTTACCCATCCCTCCAACCATTCATTGATCGCTTTGACTACGTAGGAACTGTCCGAGATGACTTCAACATCACAAGGTTCTTTGAGGAGTTTGAGCCCCTCGATGACCCCTTGAAGTTCCATACGATTGTTAGTGGTATGGGCATCACCACCAAAGTACTCTTTACGTTTTCCTTTATACTCTAAGATACCACCATAACCGCCAGGTCCAGGGTTACCCAAACTGGAACCGTCAGAGTAGAGAGTAATTTGTTTTCGGGCTTGATTTTGCAATTTTTTCCTCAACTTCTACAGAGTTTATCGCCATACAATTTGGACATCGTTTAAAGGAGACAGGGAAACTCTGTTTACATTTTTTACACAGGTATGAAAAAAGCAAATCTCCCTGCTCAAATCCACTCTGTTTTGCAGTGGCCAACATGTCAAGGCTAAAGATACCACTCTGGGTAGCAGGCTCTTGCAGATAGCCCTTTGCATAATAGAGCGTGCTTAGCTGTATATTGGATGCGATTATATCCAAATCAAGTTGTGAATTTGGTAAGAACCAAAGGATATCTATCACCTCTTTAAGACGCTCAGGGTCAATGGTATTCCATGCCACTTTAGTATCCAGTTGAAGCATAGCACTCACAATTTGTCTGTAGAGTTTAGGCTCTTCTTCTAAAATTTTGTTTAGCTTTTTTAACTTTTCTTGAGTAGAAATCGTCTTGTTTGATCTTACTTCAGAGAGTTCAAGAAATTTTGTCAGGGTGTGAGTGTCTTCTCCAAGCATCTCTAATGGTGCTATCACTTCTTTTGCTTTATCATATTTGTGCATCATCTCATACACGACACCTAGTTCATAAAGTACTTTTGTATTACGGGGTTTTTTGCGTAAGATCTCTGCATAGATAGACCTGGCACGTTCTAAAAATCCTGCATGAAGATAGGTATTCCCCAGTCTTTCCATAAGCTCCTGTTTTGTAAGATCATCAGAGATGTTTTTAATGAGATAGAGATAGATATTGATAGACTTATGATACTCTCCTGAATTCTCAAAAGCTTTTGCAAGCAATGTGAGCGGCTTGAACATATGGGGTTCAAAGGGCATATTACCTGTATCAAGAGCACACTCAGAACTGTTAAATTTTTCTAGAAACTTAAGGAGATTTCCTTGCTCTTTTTGTTGTCTATAGAGTCCCCAAGCATACGTAACAAGTGCAATAATTAAAGAGATGACTACAATCAGCAAAATGCTAAAAAGTGGGTCATTATAAGCAGGTAAGATATTTTCCAAAAAAGTCCTTAAATTATAGTTAAGTTAGGCATGGTCTCATAAAAGCGACTAGTCGCGT
>SOIK01000073.1 GCA_004377245.1 Sulfurovum sp.
AACAATGCAGCACAAACAAAAAGAAGTTCTAAGCTAGATACAAAATATGATGAAGATGTACTTCTTGCACCAATTGAAGATGAGGGAAAATTTGGAGACAGGGTCATCATGCGTAGTCCGTATGGTGAGAGTGAAGCACTTACAGTGAAATATACAGACAAAGTAAAGCCTAAAACACTTTTCTGTACCTTCCATCATGCTAAAAGCCGCATTAATGCCCTTTTTGGTGATGAGTGTGACGAGCTTATCATGACAGCGAGATTTAAATCGGTTAAAGTAGAGGTCATTCCTGTAGGTGATGAGGTAGGATGTGCGTGATCTTCCTAAAAAATTTGGTGATGAGAGTGAAACACTTGCCACTAGATTTTTAGAACAAGAGGGTTTTATCATCCTTGAGCGTAACTATTTTGCTCGCAAATTAGGAGAGATAGACATCATTGCGCAGCAAGATGACGTATTGCATTTTATCGAAGTAAAAAGTGGTAAAGCAGATTTTGATCCCGTCTATAATGTAACTCCGTCAAAACTCCGAAAAGTGATCAACTCTGCGCATTATTATATGAAAACGAAAAATTTAGATGTGGCATTCAGCATCGATGCACTTATCATCCGTCATGATGAAGTGGAGTTTATAGAGAATGTCACGCTTTAATGCTATAATTTTCTTCAATGATACTCTAAAGGTAGACTTATGATGCTCTCAAATGTACAACTTCAACAATTTAATCAAGATGGTTTTTTAATTTTGAGAGATTTTGCCGATAAAGAAAAGTGTGAAGCGATTTTGGATGTAGCAAAAGCGCATTTAAAGCATAAGATAGAGCCTATAGAGACTGAAGTAGGGTATAGTGAAAAATCCAAGGAGTATCGTACGGATGTGGCTGATTATAGTAGTATGTCTGAAGAGGCTGGTACTACTGTTCGGCGGTTACGGCAGGTGTATAATCGGGATATTCTTTTTAAAGAGTGGATGGAAGATGAAAAAATACGTCCCATTTTACAGCAGATCTTAAATGACCAAGTAGTCATTACTACGGCACACCACAACTCAATAATGACAAAAATGCCTCATCAAAGTACAGAAACAAGATGGCATCAAGATAGACGATATTGGCGTTATTCAGATGACAATCTTGTCAGTATTTGGTTAGCGCTGGATGATGAGTATAGTGAAAATGGTGTGCTTGAGTTTATACCAGGAAGTCATCGTATGAAATTTGAGGCTGATCAGTTTGATGAAAAAGAGTACTTTAGGGAAGATTGTGATAAAAATATCCCTCTTATAGAGCAAAAAGTATCAACTACGCTAGAAAAAGGCGATGTCGTGATATTTCACTCCCTTTTACTGCATAGAGCAAATAAAAATGATACAGATAAACCTAAGATATCATTTGTCTATACGGTTAAAGGATCATCAATTAAAGTGATAGAGGGAACACGCTCTGCAGAGTATCCTGAAGTTCCATTACGCACTGTTTCTACACAATAAGTATATATTTGTATAAGAAGTTGAAAATATAGTTGACAAAATAAAAAAGATAAGTTATAACAATGGTTCTTATATGAAATTAGGATATAATTTCAAAATAACATTTTAAAGGAATAAACATGGCAAAATATGTAGAATTAACAGCAGAAAACTTTGAAGCAACAGTTGCTGAGGGTGTAACAATGGTAGACTTTTGGGCTCCATGGTGTGGACCTTGTAGAATGATCGCTCCAGTGATCGAAGAGCTTGCAGAAGACTTTGATGGTAAAGCGACTATCTGTAAAGTAAATACAGATGAGCAACAAGAAATCGCAGTAAAATATGGTATCAGATCAATCCCAGCGATCCTTTTCTTCAAAGATGGTGAAATGGTAGACCAAATGGTAGGTGCAGCTTCTAAAGATGCATTTGCTGAAAAAATCAACGCACAACTATAATTGGACGTCTATAGGGCAAAGCCCCATAGACTACGTTGACACTGGGTCTGCTTCAGCAGCAGGCTCACGCGACTTGTCGCTTTTGAAAATCTCTCTTATATTACCCCTATTAAAAATTATTTACCAAGTTTTATAATTGTATAATTTGATTAATAATTTTTTAGTTTTTTAACAAAGGAAAAAAATGCTAGATTGTGCGATTATCGGTGGAGGACCAGCGGGACTTACTGCAGGGCTTTATGCAACACGTGGTGGACTTAAGAACGTAACACTATTTGAGATGGGTATGCCTGGCGGGCAGATCACTCAAAGTTCTGAGATAGAGAACTATCCAGGATTTTTCGAGCACGATAAAACAGGTATGGATTTTATGGATACCTGGCAAAAACAGTGTTTTCACTTTGGACTCAAACATGAGATGAAGAAAGTGGAGCGTGTGGCTAAAACAGGTGAACATTTTACGGTTACTTTTGAAAATGGTGAGAGTGTAGAAGCAAATACGGTCATCGTTTGTACAGGAAGCACACCTAAAAGAGCAGGCTTCAAAGGTGAGGATGAATTCTTTGGTAAAGGGGTGAGTACCTGTGCCACTTGTGATGGTTTTTTCTATAAAGATAAACCTGTAACTGTCTTAGGTGGTGGAGACACAGCGTTGGAAGAAGCATTTTATCTTTCAAACATCTGTTCAGATGTCTATGTGGTACACAGAAGAGATACGTTTAGAGCTGCACCTTCAACAGTGGATAGAATTCAAAGAAAAGAGAATATTCATCTTGTGACTGATACGGTTATTGAAGAAGTTGTCGGTGATGCGATGGGTGTAACAGGTGTTAAGCTTAAGAACAAAGCAGGTGACATAGAAGAGTTAGAAGCACCAGGACTGTTTGTGTTTGTAGGACATGATGTTAACAACGGCGTACTTAAAGATGAGAGTGGTGAGTTTATCTGTGAGATGAATGACTGGGGTCAAGTGATCGTTGATCTGAGCATGAAAACATCTGT
>SOIK01000006.1 GCA_004377245.1 Sulfurovum sp.
AATGAAGGTTAGACCATCAGTTAAAAAAATGTGTGATGATTGTAAGATCATTAAGCGCAAGGGTATCGTACGCGTGATTTGTAAAAATCCAAAACATAAACAAAGACAAGGATAAACATGGCACGTATTGCAGGTGTTGATTTACCACAAAAGAAAAGAATGGAGTATGCACTTACTTACATTTATGGTATAGGTCTTGTAACGTCTAGACAAATTCTTGACAGAACAGGTATTGATTATAACACAAGAGCTCATGAACTTACAGATGCACAAGCAGCAACTATTCGTAATGACATTCAAGAGCATGTTATGGTTGAAGGCGATCTTAGAAAAAAAGTAACTTTGGATATCAAAGCACTTATGGACTTAGGAAGCTATAGAGGTATTAGACACAGAAGAGGTTTACCTTGTCGTGGACAAAAAACAAAGACAAATGCGCGTACTAGAAAAGGTAAGCGTAAAACTGTCGGTGCAGCGTAAGGAGTAGCGAAATATGGCTAAGAAAAAAGCAAAAAAAAGTATTGCTAAAGGTGTAGTTTACGTAGCTGCAACTTTTAACAACACTGTAATTACAGTAACAGATGAAATGGGTAATGTTATCGCTTGGAGCAGTGCTGGTGCACTAGGTTTCAAAGGTAGTAAAAAGTCAACTCCTTTTGCAGCGACAGAAGCTGTAGCAGATGCGATGGCAAAAGCTAAAGAGAACGGTATCAAAGAAGTAGGGATCAAAGTTCAAGGTCCTGGTTCTGGTAGAGACACTGCTGTTAAAGCAATTGGTGCAACGGAAGGTATCCGTGTAACATTCTTAAAAGATATTACACCACTTCCACACAATGGTTGTAGACCACCTAAGAAGAGAAGGGTATAAGCATGGCAAGATATAGAGGTCCAGTTGAAAGACTAGAAAGAAGACTTGGTGTTGATCTTGGATTAAAAGGTGAGAGAAGACTCGCTGGTAAATCTGCATTGGAAAAAAGACCATATGCTCCGGGACAACATGGACAAAGAAGAGCAAAGATCAGTGAATATGGTCTTCAACTTCAAGAGAAACAAAAAGCTAAATTTATGTACGGTGTGAGTGAAAAACAGTTTAGAGCACTTTATAAAGTAGCAAACTCAAAAGATGGTAACACAGGTTCGATCCTTATCCAACTTCTTGAGCAAAGACTTGACAACGTAGTTTACAGAATGGGTTTTGCAACGACTAGAGCGTCTGCTAGACAATTCGTAAACCATGGACACGTACTAGTTGACGGGAAAAGAGTAGATATCCCTTCATTTAGAGTAAAAGCGGGTCAAAAAATCGAGATCAGAGAGAAAAGTAAAACTAACCCTCAGATTCTTAGAGCAATCGAACTTACTAGCCAAACTGGTATAGTAGAGTGGGTTGACACGGATAAAGAGAAACTTTTTGGACTTTTTACTAGAATTCCAGAGAGAGAAGAAATTTCAATCCCAGTTGAAGAGCGTCTAATCGTCGAGCTTTATTCTAAATAATCTTAGTAAAGGCTAGTTAATGAGAAAAATTAAAGTTGCACCATTTATGCCAACAGAGGTAGAAGTCAACGAGATCAGCGCAAACCGTGCTGAGATCATCGCTTATCCTTTTGAGAGCGGTTATGCTGTTACACTTGCACACCCACTTAGAAGACTTATTTTAGGTTCTTCTATCGGTTATGCACCGATTTCTGTAAAGATCGAAGGTGCCACACACGAGTTTGACAACATTAGAGGTATGCATGAAGATGTTGCTGTATTTATTATCAACCTTAAAAATATTCGTTTTAAAATTAAAGACGAGAGTGATAGGGTAGAGCTTAAATATAGTTTCTCTGGACATAAAGAAGTTACAGCACAAGATCTTAACAATGATCAAATTGAAGTACTAAACGGTGATCTTCCACTTGCTACACTTAATGAAGATGCTGAGCTTAACTTTACAGTAGTTATCTCAAAAGGGATTGGTTATGTACCAAGTGAAGACCTTAGAGATGACGTTGCAGCAGACAGTATCGCATTGGATGCTTTCTTTACTCCGGTAAGAAAAGCAAACTATAAGATCGAGCCTGTACTTGTAGAGGATAATCCAAACTTTGAAAAGATCACATTTGACATCGAAACAGATGCTCAAATCGGTCCTGTAGAAGCATTTACAAATGCATTAGAAGTAATGAATAAGCAACTTTCTGTTTTTAACGGTGTACTTGATGTTGATATCAGTGCAACACCGGTAAAAAGAAGCAGTGATGATAGCGAACTCAAACCTTTTATGCAGACTGTAGATAGTCTTGGACTTAGTGCAAGATCATTCAACTCACTTGACAGAGCAGGAATGAAATTCCTTGGTGAATTGGTATTGATGAGTGAAAATGAGATTAAAAATATCAAAAATCTTGGTAAAAAATCTCTTGATGAAATCAATGAATGTCTCGTAGAGCACGGATTTGGTTCTGACTATGAACTCGCAGATGTTACAAGAGCAAATCTTGTGAAAAAAATAGAACAACTTAAAGCATAGTTGTATCTTTAGTGAGAGGAATTATTTGTGAGCTTTGCTTGCAAATAAGGAGACTTGAAAATAAAAAAGGAAAGTCATGAGACATAAGCACGGTTACCGTAAATTAAACAGAACGTCTTCTCACAGAGCAGCGCTTCTTAAAAACCTTTCTATTGCTTTGACAAAAGAGGGTAGAATCGAGACTACATTGCCAAAAGCTAAAGAGCTTAGAAGCTACTATGAAAAACTCATCACAAAAGCATCAGCTGGTGATTTGAATTCACATAGAGCAATCTTCGCAATGTTACAACACAAAGAGTGTACAAATACAATTGTAAACGAAATCGCACCAAAGTATGCAGACAGAAACGGTGGATATACAAGAATTATTAAAACACGTATGAGAAAAGGTGATTCAGCACCTATGGC
>SOIK01000146.1 GCA_004377245.1 Sulfurovum sp.
TGCAGCTTTTATCGCCTCTTCAATTCCCTTGTCACTCAATCTCTCTGGTTGCAGTACTTCTATCTCATATTCTAAAGCTAACACTTTCACCGGTGGAGGAGTCAAGACCTTTTTACGACCCACGGGACGATCTGGCTGAGTCAGTACCAAAGAGATTTCCATATCTTCAGCTTGAATGAGAGTGTTTAATATATCTTTAGCATAATGGGGCGTCCCCATGTAAACTATTTTTTTCATCTATATCACCTATAAATATTTTATTATTGTATGTGAGTAACGTTATTTTTGAAATAGTGTTCCGCCATTATGCACACCGTCCACAAGAAAACTTCTCGCATCTCTAAGATCAAACCCACTGGCTAAGAACATCTCTCTACCATGTTTCATGAGAAAATCTGCAGATTGCAGCTTGGTAACGATGCCACCTGTGGCAAATTCGTTGCTAGGTGTGTGTTCTGCATTGAGTTCTTCCTCTAAGATAGTAGTCACTACGGCTCTACGTTTAGCATCATCATATCTGTTTGGGTCTTTATCGTAAAAGGCATCTATATCTGAGAGTATGACTAGGAGTGATGCATCAAAATAATGTGCAACATGTGCTGAAAGTCTGTCATTGTCACCAAAAACCAACTCTTCGATACTTACTGTGTCATTTTCATTGATAATAGGGACAACATTATTTTCCAGTAGTGTATCTATAGCTACTTTTGCATGTGCAACATGTTCAGCAGACTCAAAAACATCTGCCCTAAAAAGTACTTGTGAGCAAAGCATATCAAATATTGCAAATTTCTCTTGATACATTTTGAGTAGGAGTGGCTGTCCAATGGCTGCGAGAGCCTGTCGGTTAGCAATCGAACCTCTATCTAAAGGAAGTTGCGTGAAACCTGCTGCAACAGCTCCTGAACTTACCAAAATAACTTCATACTTATGTGCTTTAAGTTCTACGATCAGTTGTACAAGTGCCAACATACGTGTTTTAGCAATAGCCCCATTTTCCGTTAAGACATGAGAACCAACTTTAATAACGATACGTTTCATATTTACCTACTTTTATTCAGTTTCATTCTCTTCTTCAACATTTTTCACAAAACCACCTAAAGCATAACGTAACGCTTCTGTATTTAAGTGTGCCACGGAAGAGATAGGGAGCACAAAGAGTGGCTTCTCCTGCGGTAATTCTACACCAAAGTCTGTTTTAAATCCATAACTAATATATTTTGGGTCTGCTTTATACTGATTCAAAGTATTATTGGCTTCCAGCCCTATATCTAACAAGAACGTTTTTGTGAGTTCATTGACTTCATCTTGGGATAGTGAATCTATCTTTGTTATGGCAATAGCATGTTTTCTCGTTGCCAAAGTTTCAGAGTAACGCTGTAACTCCACTAAAAGTGTCTCATACTGATACTTCATCTCTCTATAGTTTGTAGCATCTATCAAAAGTAGAAGTGTTTTTGTTCTTTCGATGTGTTTTAAGAACTCTAATCCTAAACCTCTACCATCACTCGCACCTTCGATGATACCAGGGATATCTGCCATCATAAATGAATCATAATCCCCTATGTGCACCACACCAAGTTTAGGTGTCAGTGTTGTAAACTCATAGTTTGCTACTTGTGGTCTAGCATTTGAGAGTGTAGCGATGAGTGTTGATTTCCCTACATTTGGATACCCAACAAGTCCGACATCAGCGATGAGTTTCATCTCAAGTCTTACTTCTTTGGTTATTCCCGGTAAACCTGGCTGAGCATAGGTTGGTCTTTGGTTTGTTGAACTTTTAAAGTGCATGTTGCCAAGTCCACCTTTACCACCTTCAAGAAACTCTACCACTTCACCCTCTTCAACTAGATCAAATAATTCTTCACCTGTCTCCATATCTACTACTGTAGTACCGGGAGGTACGATGATAGTCGTATCCTGACCTTTACGGCCATAACATTTACGTCCTTCTCCAGGACGACCATTTTCTGCTTTAATGTGATTACGGCCACGAAGTCCTGAAAGTGTATCTGTGTTGTTATCTACTTTAAAAAAGACAGAGCCACCACGACCACCATCCCCACCATCTGGACCACCTTTAGTAACAAACTTCTCTGTCCGAAAAGAAATGGCACCTGCACCACCTTTACCTGAGCTAATTGTGAGTTCTACACTATCTACGAACATATATAAACCTTTATGAATATAAAAACTCTCTTTTATAATTAAAAGAGAAAATGAATTATGGAATTATATCTAAATTAGGGAAATTATTGATATAATTTGCCAAACTACAATAGGGAAATATTGATGTTAAATATAAAAATAGTTAAAACCATTTTATTTGTTAGTTCTCTCTCACTTTTTACAGCCTGCACACCCAATCAAGCACCTATCAATGAAGGTGGTTATTCTCATAGTGGCATCTATTTTGGTACAAATTTCCCATCAAACTATAGAAAAGGTATCCAAGATGGTTGTACTACAGCTAAAGGAAATTATAAAAAGTCACACTGGTTATTTAACAATAACAGAGACTATAACAATGGTTGGTTCTTAGGACGTAATAGATGTAGACATCTGTTAGTTGTTGATGATAAATAAATATAGGATGTAATCTAAAATTAGATTAAAAAGAGAGATGAATCCGAAAGAACTTCGGACTCAAATAGAATTATGCAGGTACTACTGAAACTTTCTTCTGACTAGCAGATCTGTTTTCAAATTTAACTACACCTTCAACAAGTGCAAATAAAGTATGGTCTTTACCCATACCTACACCATTACCTGGGTGAACTTTTGTTCCTCTTTGTCTGATGATAATGTTACCTGGGATAACTGCTTCACCACCAAATTTTTTAACGCCTAAACGACGTCCAGCTGAATCACGGTTATTCTGAGTAGATCCTTGACCTTTCTTGTGTGCCATCTGAGCTCCTT
>SOIK01000009.1 GCA_004377245.1 Sulfurovum sp.
TCTCCCTCTTTTTTGATGTACTTAGCATCTTTAGGTGTTTCATGTAAGCCTATGCCCCATCCTAGACCATTTCTTCCCAGCTTAATGTGAATGGCTTTGCCTACTTTATGCCAAATGTTCCCTTCCCTCTCAAAGCGTTGCAACAAGCCATTTGGAGTAGACCAGTTTTTAGTAGTGACAACCAAAAGTTGTTTCGTATCTAACGTATCCTGTGCCTGCATTAAAAACAGAGATAAACAAAGCATAAGTAATAATTTCATTATGTTATAATCCTTCTCATGGAATATGGAATTTTATCAATAGCAATCCCGTTGCTCACAATCATTTTAGCTATTATAACCAAAGATGTGATCGTTTCACTCATGGGCGGTATCTTCGCAGGGTTGTTGGTACTGAACACTTATAACCCTATAGAAGCATTCATTGCTCTTTTTGATGGAATCATCGCTCTCTTTTCTGAGGGATGGATAGCAAAAACTTTATTTTTTATACTCATGGTGGGTTCCATCATCAGGTTACTTACCATCTCTGGAGCAGTCGATAGTTTCGTAGTATACTTGAGCCAAAAAGCAAAAAAGATAGACTCTCCTACAGGAGCGATGTTACTTGCCTATATCATTGGTGTAGTGATATTTATAGAGTCATCTATCACTGCACTGGTTGCAGGTACTGTAGCTAAACCTCTATGTGATAAAAATGGTGTAAGCAGAGAGAAACTTGCTTACATTTGTGACAGCACCTCAGCACCTATCTGTTCACTCATCCCACTCAATGCCTGGGGTGCATTACTCTTAGGTCTCATCGTTACTGCCATTGACTCTCAAGTCATCTCAGGAGATGGTATTTCTTTACTTATAGCTTCCATCCCTTACAACTTCTATTCACTCATTACTTTGGCTATAGTTTTGGGTGTTATATTTTTAAATATTAACATAGGCCCCATGAAGGACTCTACCCCTAAACCCTATGTAGCACCGCACAATGAACAAGATATCAAAGCCACACCCTACAAGATGCTCTTACCTATTTTAGCCATGGTACTTATGGTGCCTGTGGGGCTTTATTTGACAGGAAAAGGAGACATTTTTAAAGGGTCTGGTTCTACTTCTGTCTATTACGCCGTTATCGTTACTCTACTCTTTATGTACCTCTATTTTGTCCCTAGTAAAACACTTTCGCATAAGAACTATTTTAAAGGACTCTATAAAGGGATAGGTGACATGATACCTGTAGGTATGATAATGATTTTTGCACTCCTCATCGGTAAAGTTATCGGTGACCTTGGGACAGCCAAATACTTGGCTCATCTGCTCACTGGAAACATCTCTCCTACACTCATCCCTCTTCTCATCTTCTTAGTAGCGAGTATCACTGCATTTTCCACAGGAACAAGCTGGGGGACGTTTTCCATCATGATGCCCATAGGCTTGGCATTAGGTGCTACGATGGGACTAGACATCCCACTCGTCATCGCAGCAGTGATAAGTGGCGGTATCTTCGGAGACCATGCCTCCCCTATCTCAGACACAACCATCATCTCCTCCATGGCAGCAGAGTGTGACCACATCTCTCATGTACGTACACAGTTACCTTATGCGCTTCTTGGTGGCGGATTGGCTTCTGTTGCGTTTTTGATTGCTGGGTGGTTGACGATATGAAAGTTTTAGTCTCAGCCCTTGAACCCTCATCAAACCTACACCTCAAAGAGGTACTAAAACATACCCAAGACGTAGAACTCATGGGTATCTTCGACAAGTCTTTAGGTAACCCACTCTATGACATCTCTGAAATGGCTATCATGGGTGTGGTAGATGCCATCAAAAAACTACGCTGGTTCTTTAAAGTTGCAGACGAGATGGTAGAACTTGCCAAAGATGCAGATAAAGTACTCTTGATGGACTCATCAGGATTTAACCTACCCTTGGCTAAAAAGCTCAAAACAGCCTATCCGGACAAAGAGATCATCTACTACATCTTGCCGCAGATATGGGCATCACGTCCAAAAAGAGCAAAGAAGTTAGAGCAGTATTGTGACAAACTCTTGGGGATACTACCTTTTGAAGTAGACTTTTATCAGAGTAAAGCCCAATACATCGGTCACCCTCTTTTAGATGAAATTAAAGTAAGCCATAGCAGTGAAACAGATACCATTGCTTTTATGCCAGGAAGTAGAAAGAGTGAGATAAGCAGACTTCTACCCGTCTTCAAAGAGGTACGCAAAAAGCTCTCTGACAAAAAGGCTATCCTCATCATACCAAGTAGTTTTTCAGAAGAGAAAATAACCACACTCTACGGAGACATCTCTGAGTTTGAGATAAGCAAAGATACCCACACAGCCTTGGCTCAGTCAGAATTTGCCTTTATCTGTTCTGGAACAGCGACTCTGGAAGCTGCACTCATCGGTACTCCCTTTACCCTAAGCTATATCGCTAAAAAAGTAGACTTTTTCATAGGCACAAAACTACTTGGCATCAAACAGGTAGGTTTAGCAAATATCATCCTTACAAACTACAATAACACCACCCTACACAATGAACTTTTACAAGAAGATGTCATAGTTGACAATCTTTTGAAAGAGTATTATGAGACTGATAGAAAAATATTTGCTCAGAAAGCAAAGGAGTTAAGAGAATATCTTGGACATGGTAGTTCTGAGAATGTAGCTAAAATACTCATGAAATAAATCATGTTTTTTGTGCCCTCGTTCCCATGCTGTGCGTGGGAATGCATACATCAGTTTAAACAGAAAACATACTTCCTTTACGCAACAACATCGTATATGCATTCCCACGGAGACCGTGGGAACGAGAAACAAGTTATTTTATTTTAGCTTGTTTATGCTTGATGTTATTGATGTTTTAGTAAAATACAAAAATATACTTACACCAAAAAGAGACTTATGATAATAGC
>SOIK01000220.1 GCA_004377245.1 Sulfurovum sp.
TCTGCACACTCATTATTCTATTTTCGCTAAAAAAATCTCAAACTTAAGGCACAGTATGGGCACAGTTAGGGAATTAAATATTTACACCACAAAAACACCCTCGTCTATAGAGTAAACTTTCAACAAACTTTAAAATTAATAAATGTGTGTCATAAGCAACTAGATATATCAAGAAAACAACATATTAAATTACAATAATTGTATGTATGCATCTATTCATAGGCTACTGATAAATACTACTATTGTAGTGTTGTAATTGCCTTATAGATAGAAGAATGTGCTATTCAAATAGATCATTGTTGCAACATTCTAAAAACCTTATAAAATTATATATTTTATAAGGTTTTCATTTCTGATCTAGTACTTTTGAATGTCGTTGTAGCGACAAACGCTATAAAATATGTTAGATTATAAGGTTTTGAATCAGCTAATCATTTTGGAGAGAAATATTTTTATCTTCATATTTCTAACCTTTCACTTGAAGGACAAAGTGTCCTTTTAATGGATTATTTGACAAATCAAGGAACACTTTGTCCAAATAACAGCTATTTTAGCCCTAAAAGGACATTATCAATAATTATAATTCTTGATATAGTGCTAAAAGTATGTCAAATTGTAATATTTTTGAAAATAAACGGACATTTCTCATGTCTATTTATTTTGGGATTTAATGCGAAAAGGTGTATAGTGTTCCTTGAATAAATAGTTGCTCGCACCCGCGGAGCGGATACGAGCAACGGGCGCGCTGATCACTTTACGTGACCCCTTGCCATCTGCCGGTCTCCGCTACGCTACGACCAACAAATGACAGGATTCACACACCAAGTCTGCTCCCAGAAAACCCTACGGGATTTTCTGATATCATACTGAGTGGCGATCAGCGCGCCCGTTATAGATATAATATCCTCGTAATTTCAGACGCATTGTATGTTAAAGTATTGACTGCCAGTTGGTTTGATCCATCAAAAGAACAGGAGTGACACATGACGTTAGAGCTAGTGCGGGAGTTTTTCAGCTGGAGTGCTGCACTCAGCATGGGCATACTGCTTTGGTGGTTTTTCATCGTGCCCTCTCTCGCTTTGAGCATTATTACATGGTAAGCATTGTAGACCTGCTCAACAGGATCCGGTGGGACAAAGAATTCGGTAAAGGAGAGTTTGTCATCGGCTACGAAAATCATATGCTGGATCACTATGTGTACGTACCGTTTGAAGAAATCCTCTTTGAAGAAGGAGACCACTTCTCTTTTCAACTCAAAAACGAAATGGACGAATTGATCACCATTCCGTTTCACCGTGTCAGGGAAGTGCTGAAAGGTAATGAGATCATCTGGCAGAGGCCCAAGCACGCACCATAACCCAAAGAAAATAATTATAATGTAAGATACACCTCTGTGAGTGAATCTCCACTTAATTAGAGTTCAATGTTTTAATTACCAATAAAGGGAATATAACAAATCAGTGGAGCCAATCAAAAACCCGCGAGCAGGCTTTTGACTTGCTCATCTTAAACATTAGCTATATACAAACATGGAGATTCTAATAAAATGAAAAATCCTAATCGTGAAACAGTATCAAAGTTAGACCATCTCCCAAACATTAGCAAAAAAATGGCACACTACCTAGAGATTGCTGATATTAAAAGCCCTCAATCTTTAATAGGAAAAGATGCTTTTGACTTATACGATAAACTATGCAAAAAAACTGGTAAAAAATTTGATCCTTGTGTCATAGATGTATTTATGTCAGCTATTGATTTTATGGAAGGTGGAGAACCTAGTGCTTGGTGGGAGTTTACAAGTGAACGTAAAAAAACTTCCACTAATTAGCTAACAAGTACTTGGAAAAAAATCAGTCACACAATGGGCGACTGATTTCTCAACATAATCATTATGTTACAAATAGCATACTAGAAGGATCGAAATGATTGGTTTTTTAATTGGAAAAAAATTGAAAAAACTACACTCCAGGGGCGACATCTCTGAAATAGTTTAAAGCTCAGGTGCCCATGATGCCGTGTGCCGCCCGAATGCCGGACGCCCAGGCGGCGGTAATCCCTCTGCTGGTGCCTGCGCCGTCACCGACAGCATAGATATGCGTTTTGATGGCAAAGTGGCTGTCAATAAAGCGGGGTTTGTTGGCATAGGTTTTGATCTCGGGATAATAGAGGATCGATGAAGGGTGCAAAACACCAGGAACGATGGCGTCGAGTGTTTTAAGCGCGCTCCAGATGTCACGCAGAATTTTTGCCGGCATTGCCAATGAGATATCACCCGGCGTTGCACTTTTGAGGGTGGGTTCGAAGTCGTACAGATCATCATTGAAGGTGCGGCGTGTCGAGCGTTTATTGGCGCGGAAGTCTCCCACGCGCTGCATCATCGGTTCACCGCCGCTGAGCTGCATCGCCATCTGTCCGAGAATTTTGGCAAATTCGCTGCCCGAGGCCACCGGGTCGGTGAGTCGTATCGTTTTGAGCATGGCAAAATTTACCAGATGGTTCGCTTCGCGCTCATGCGAGAGCGAGTGGCCGTTGACGGAGTAGTAGTGCTCATATTTCTCTTTGACCACATGCGCGGAGCCTGAATTGGTGCAAAAAGTGCGTACACTGCCGGGAAAGTAAAATTTGGGATCATAGTAGTCTTTGACGATGCTGTAGTGTTCTTCTCTTGTCTCAAGCCGGATACCTATATCTACAATGTTGTCGATATACTCAACCCCGAGCGATTGCATGATCATTTGCAGCCACTCAAATCCGGCACGCCCAGGTGCGAGGACGAGATCGCCGAACTGCAGAACGGAACCGTCGGCAAGCGTGATGGACTTTTGGGCGTAGTCAACGTTTCGCATTTCGCACTCCAAAGCCACATCCGCCCCCAGCGCCTCAAGCTTTGAAATCAGCCGCTTGATCAGCTCGGGCGCTTTGTCGGTTCCAACATGGGCCTGAGAGATTCTGAGCATCTCCACACCATAGCGTTCGGCGCGCTCGGCATAGAGATCCATTTGTTGCCCGGAGTGGTAGGTCGGTTTTAAATGTGCGGCTGCCACGTCAAGCAGGACAGTTGTTTGCTCCCGGTCCCAGAGGTCCGTCGGGAATCCAACGGGAAAGGTATAGTTTTGCTTGCAGTCATTTCGAAGCCCGCCGGAGCTGATTTTACGCTTGTCAATCAACAGCACCGACTTGTCGGAGTGTTCGGACAGCTCAAAAGCACACCCCAGACCGGCAGGACCCGAGCCCACAATTATGACGTCGTAATAGGTTTTCATGCGCATCCGTTTTAAAGTATAATGACTATTATACCAGGTTTCAGTTACATAGGGGGTTTCTCTCTCCTTCTGTTTTGAGACATCAAAGGAAATACCCCTGTGAATGAATCTCCACTTTATCAGAAATGAAATATCTTAATTAACGATAAAAGGTACATAACAAATCAGTGGAGCCAATAAATGCCTTGCAGGTATTTATTGGCTCATTTTAAACGTTGCTCGCACCCGCGGAGCGGATACGATCAGCGCGCCCGTTCACACCCGTGGAGTATGCTTATTGTAGGAAAATATAGAAACAAAATAAAAATCAAACATCTTATTTTCAAAACCTTATAAAATATATAATTTTATAGGGTTATATGAATAGGAGTAAAGCCTATTTATTTTAGGATTTAATGCGAAAAGGTGTATAGTGTTCCTTGAGTAAAAAGTTAGATGCACATAAAGGATAGTATTTTTGTTTTCAATAAAGTCAACATTATCAAGTCGAGAATTAGTCTTTAGTGAACGTTTTGACGAATATTTTCGAGCTGACATCAAAGGTGATATAGCTACATCTATAAATGTTTACACATACACTGATGAGAGCGGTATTTTACGTTTATTCTCAGAACTTTCCAGTTTGAATAAACCTTGGCAAGGAGTAAGAATTTGGGAGTCTAGTGAAGATGATTTTTCAATTTCCGTTTCCTGTTCACCGTTAGGACAAGTTTTAATAGAGGTTTACTTAAGTAAAAGTACTGCTTCACCAGAAGAACTAACTGTCAAAATGAGCCTTGTGACTGAGTTTGGGCAACTACCTAAAATAGCACAAGATGCAAAAGCTTTTTTTGAATAATAAACAAGTATCTAACAAAAACTAGCAGTCAATATGAACTCGAAAGCGGTTCCGCATTGGCTGAAGACAAACGTTAGATTATAAGAGGATATATCAATGAATTGGTTAGCACATGTATTTTTATCAGAACAAAAAATTGATTTTCAAATAGGAAATTTTCTTGCAGACCCTTTGAAGGGAAAATTGTGGGATAATGCTAGTGCTGATATGCAAAAGGGTGTGGATATACACAAAATTATTGATTCATATACTGACTCTCATAGAGTTGTATCAACAAGCAAATCTAGATTAAGAGAAAAAGGTTTATTAAAACCTGTAATAGTAGATTTAACTTATGACTATCTTTTAACAAAAAACTGGAATATGTTTTCCTCAATACCTATAAAAGAGTTCTTAGAATCCTTTAATAGACAAGCAAAAAAAAGATCAAATGATTTACCTACTCAAGCGAGTGAATTAGTAGCAAACTTAGCAGATGAAGATAGGTTGAATAAATATCATGATTTAAATCAACTTAAACAAGCATTTGAACGCATTGATACACGGCTATCAAAAAAACTTTTATTGAGAGAATCAGCCGTAGGCTATTTTGATATAGTTAATGAAAAAATAAATGATTTAGAAAGTGATTTTTTGATTTTTTTCCCAGATTTATGTAGATTTGTAAAAAAAGATTTGGATCAAAACAATCTAGCTCATTGGAAAATCTAACAAAACCTTGGAACCAATAAATTGCCCTTGGGCAATTTATTGTCTCAAGTCAACAGTTATAGAAAAAGGTAGAAACGAAACAAGAACCAAATATCTTATTTGAAAAACCTTATAAAATATATAATTTTATAAGGTTTTTATTTTTCAAAGAATTCATCATTATGATAAGCACCAAATCCCGTAAACAAGATACATTAAGGTTAGAGAAAATTACCTCATCAAGGCACATAGAACTATAGAGATATATTTTATTGTTTCCTAGTGTCTACAAGGGAAAATAAGCTCAAGATAGAGGTATTGATATACTGAGGACTAAAAAGCGTTCTGTCCCCTGTAAGTAAATATAGAAGTGTTACAGCTCTACGAACTCAATCTCAGCTTCATACAGTTTGTCGAGAAGTAGTTGGTCTGATTTTGAAATGCTTGGCTTATGCTGTTCGATTGCCTCTATGATCTTCAAGAAAAGATAATGTTCCGTCTCTCTTTCATCTAGTGTGCCTTTATGTGGTGAAACCATAGAAGATGTAACATGATCTATTATAAATGTATCCATACCTTGAGAGAAAGGTGGTCTGTAACATACTGAGAATAGTTTTAATTCGGGTGTTATTTTATCCATCTGCTTATCCTTTTATTATTGTCATTAACATAGGATATCTAAAACTCGTTTATTTGTATAGGTGATGTTTCCATAACTCTCAAGAGCAGTACTAGATCTCTATGCTTTACATACATATATGCCCAAGAATAACCATAACAGTATTCTTGCATAAAATTATATGTAGTAGAAAGATAAATGCTTAATTTGAGTTCTGTGGTTTGTTTTACTTAAGGAATAGTTTGTAATTGAAAATGATAAATGAAAATATAGACTTGACACCTAATTGAACCTTAAGGCTGGAAAGTACGATGAGAACGTTGTTTGTAGTGGCTCCGGATGCTGGATTCGAACCAGCGACCAAATGATTAACAGTCATCTACTCTACCGCTGAGCTAATCCGGAATGATTGTGAAAAAGCGAGGTGCTTGTTTCGTGGGTGAGATTATAGTCAAAAAGTTTTTTAAAGTCAAGGATTTTTTAAGCTTTTTTGTAAAATTTCACACCATTTGTCTCAATAGACTTTATTTTATCTTCTTTGATTAATTTTTCTAGCCTT
The DNA here is from genome assembly GCA_004377245.1 of Sulfurovum sp. Classification (GTDB taxonomy): domain Bacteria; phylum Campylobacterota; class Campylobacteria; order Campylobacterales; family Sulfurovaceae; genus Sulfurovum. The sequence continues at coordinate 5,970 of SOIK01000220.1, forward strand.
TTTTGACTCTCGTCATCAAATAAAATGACTATATCTTCAGGACTTAACGGTCTTTTCGAGAGTGTTTGTAAAATCTCTTCATCCCTGTACGAAGAAGGCTTAGACTCTACCTTTTTTCTGGAAGCAATGTACACAGGAAGTGAAGGATCAAAAAGATGGGCAATGTGATGTAACTCTTCATAACTTAAAGGTTTTACAGCATAGGCAGGTGGTCTGTCTATAGTGCCAATGTCTATACGTATTGGTTTTAGTGTTAAGAAAAACTCATTAAGTGCTGCTATATGTTCTTCCTGGTCGTTGAGTGTTTTTACAAAAAGTGTTTCTATGATGAAAGGTTTACTATAGCGCTTTTTAAAAGCAAGCATCCCCTCTTTTATCTCTTGGGCAGTAATACCTTCATGTACCCTGTCAAGCTTCTTAAAACAAGCATCTGTTGCACAATCCAGTGAGAGTTTTACAGAGTCAAGTTTCAAGAGTGCATCTTGCACAGCTTTGTCTGCAATCGTACTACCATTACTCAATATAAGTGTCTCCGTACTACCCTTTATCTTATTGATACGGTCTATGAGTTCAGAAAGGTACGGGTAGAGTGTCGGTTCGCCATTGGCAGTGATGGTAATGACATCTATGTTTTGATGCTCCTTCAAAGCTTTTTGAAGTGCAGCGATGATCTCATCTACAGAGATCACATCTTCATAACTCCCCATCGTCTTTGCAGGGTCAAGTTCACAGTAGAGACAATCAAAGTTACATTGTTTTTTAGAGGGGCTTAGGTCAATGCCTAATGATGTACCGAAACGACGGGAGTGGATAGGACCGAAGATGATGTTCATTTTTTCTCCTGTAGGGTTAAGTGCTGAGGGTTAAGTGTTAAGAGAGACATGTTTTTTTCCTTTTATATTCGTCATCCTCGTACTTGACCCGGGAATGACGGGAGGAGAGAATTTTACTTTCTTTCAGAAACTCTCGTCCTCGTTCCATCCTCTCCTGAGGTGGAATGCAGACGTAAATTTAAATCATAAAAAATTGTAATTAGCCAATTGAATGATATGTGGGTTGCACCTCAGGAGAGGTGGAACCAGAAAAACTGATATAGTATATCATATTGAAGTATGCATTCCCAAACATAGTTTGGGAACGAGAAGAATCGCTCTTTCTTAACCCTTAACGCTTAACACTGAGTTAGTGCTTCGCACTAACTCTCTGACACTCACTCACAAAGTGTTGAGCATTTTCTACTGGTACATCTGGAAGGATTCCGTGACCTAGGTTGAAAATATGTCTTTTAGTTCCCATGATATCTTGTATAGCCTCTACACATGCTGTCGTAGCTTCTTTGTCATAGAGTCTGCATGGCTCCATGTTTCCTTGGAGTACATACTTGTCACCTAGTTTTTCTTTAGCAAGTGACATAGGTGTTGACCAATCTACACCAAATACATCAAAGTTGCCATACACTTTGTCTAAAAATGCTGGTATCCCTTTAGGGAACATGATCACTGGAATATGCGGATATTTCTCTTTAAGATATTCTGCGATCTCAACCATGTATTTCCAAGAAAACTCATCGTATTTTCCTGGTTCTATGGCTGCTGCCCATGAGTCAAAGATCTGTACAACATCGATGCCTGATTGGATCTGTTTTTCCATATAAAGCTTCACAACTTCTGTTACTTTTGCAAGTATATTGTGTAAAAGCTCTGGGTTTGAGTACATCATCTTTTTACAAATATTGTACGTCTTAGTTCCTTGACCTTCTATCATGTACGTAGCAAGTGTCCAAGGTGCTCCTGTAAAGCCTATAAGTGCTTTGTCGTCACCTCTTGCATCAAGTTGCTCTCTTAATAGTTCTATCGTCTCGTAAACATAAGTGAGTTTACTAGCCGCTTCTTCACCACCGATGAGTCTATCTAAGTCTTCTTGTGATACTAAAGGGTCAGAGAACTTTGGTCCCTCCCCTTTCACAAAACTCAAGTCCATACCCATCTCATCTGGGATGACGAGGATATCTGAAAATAAGATAGCTGCATCTACACCCACGATGTCAAGTGGTTGGATAGTCACTTCTGCCGCTTTTTTTGGATCATGACAAAGGTTTAGAAAGTTTCCAGCTTCTGCTCTTACAGCCATATACTCTGGCAGATAACGTCCTGCTTGTCTCATCATCCATACTGGAGTATATGGTGTCTCTTTACCTAAACATGCGTCTACAAATATTTTACTCATCAAGTACCTCCCCACCCATAGTTTGATGGGCTCTGAAAGACTAGAAGAGATGGAGTACAAGGCAGATTTTTGCAGAACTGCTTAAAGCAATTCAAAAAAATCTAACGCCGTAATCTGTCTCTTCTAGACTTTCCCATCGGGTGGTTTAAAAAATAGCCATTTTCGGCGTTAATCTCTCTCGAAGCAGAAGAACTGCGTCTACAATAGATTGCCTAAAAACTGACCATTTTTTAAATCACAGAACCCACCCAACTTTGGGTGGGGAGGTACTACTTCCCTACTTTACCTAAAAAATACAACCCTACAGAAAGAGCAGTGATCGAACCTGCAAAATATAACATCTCTAACGGTGTTGAAAAGTTTGTGTGTAAAACCCTCTGAAAAAAGTTTACAACCAAAACCATGACAATGACTTTTGCGATCTTGTCTTTGAGTTGATCAAGCGAATGGATAGCAAGTATTTTACTACCGCTCTTACCCTCTGCCTCTTCTATATCTGATATGAAAAGCTCATAAAGACCAAAAGAGAAGATGAACATCACAACCGCGATAAGATAGAGGTCTACCGCACCGATAATACCCGCAACGATATCTTCATGAAACTTTTCAGGATGTGCACCTGTTACTATAGTATTAAATGTATAAACTGCAACACCCCAAATATCTAATGATGCTACTACAAAAAGAATAATAGCACCTAATAAACCAAAAATTACTGCTAATATGACGATAAATCTACTTCGCCAAATAGCACCTTCAAATAACGATTCTAACATTAAGCATTTTCCTCTAATTTAATCCACTTCTGTGCAATTCTCACTGCATTGGTTGCAGCTCCTACTCTTACTTGATCCGCCACACCCCAAAGGTGTAAAATATTATTTGCAAACAGATCTTTTCTGATACGTCCGACATAAGTCTCATCTGTATCTGTTGAGATGATAGGCATAGGGTATTCATTTTTAGACATATCATCGATGACCGTTACATTTTCAAAGTTACCCAATACTTCTCTTGCTTTATCTACATTTACATCCACAT
>SOIK01000054.1 GCA_004377245.1 Sulfurovum sp.
AAGACAAAAAAGGTCTCTTTTGAAGATACAAAAGCTATAATTCAACCCATGAAAGAAAGCTTAAAGATATTTGCAGGGGATTTAAAAAATTCTTTTAAAGACCTCCTTCCCATTATCATTGTTGTAGCACTATTTCAGGGTCTCATTATCCAAGCAGTTCCCGCAAACCTTACTTCTATCGTGATAGGTTTGACTATCGTAGCTGTTGGTTTAGCACTTTTTATTAGAGGACTTGAACTAGGTATCTTTCCCATAGGAGAAGGACTTGCCATAGACTTTGCAAAAAAAGGTTCTATTTTTTGGCTCCTTCTCTTTGCATTTACCATAGGCTTCTCCACTACAGTAGCTGAACCAGCTCTTATTGCTATTGCAGATAAAGCTGCACTTATCTCCAATGGGCTTGTCGATGCTTTTTGGCTGCGTATGACCGTGGCTCTCTCTGTAGGTTTTGCCATAGCACTGGGAACACTTCGTATCTTGTTTGGGCATCCCATCGCATACTACATCATCTCTGGCTATATTTTAGTGGTGATTGTTACCTTTTTTGCACCAAGAGAGATCATTGGGTTGGCATACGACAGTGGTGGAGTAACAACCTCTACGGTAACTGTACCACTTGTGGCAGCTCTTGGCATCGGTCTTGCCTCAAGCATCAAAGGACGTAATCCTGTCATTGACGGGTTTGGACTCATCGCTTTTGCTTCACTTACCCCTATGATATTTGTACAGATCTATGGCATCATCGTCTATAATTTAGGAGAAGCAACCACGGTAGCTCCAGTTGTTGCAGAAGTGGTAGAGAGTGCAAAATCTGTAGCAAGTACCTATACTTTTTCAGCTATGGATACCTTTATGGAACTCATAGGTGTTATCAAAGATGTAGCTCCTATACTCATAGCGATCTTCTTTTTTCAGTATATCATCATTAAGAAGTCCATAGCACATCTACACAAGATAATCACCGGTATCATTATGGTTGTTTTAGGTCTTTATGCCTTCATCGTAGGGCTTGAGATGGGGCTTTTCCCCATAGGTGAGACGATAGCCTTTCAGCTTACAGATATGGGAAACAACCTACTCATCTACCTTTTTGCATTTCTCATAGGTTTTTCTACTACGATGGCAGAACCTGCTCTTTTAGCCATCGCTATCAAAGCAGAAGAGATAAGTGAAGGAAACATTAAACAAAATGTACTTAGAATGGTGGTAGCATTAGGTGTAGCAATTGGGATTGGATTAGGTTCGTATCGCATCGTAGCAGGTGACCCTATACATTACTATATCATAGCTGGGTATATAATAGTTATCATCTTTACCTACTTTGCACCTAAGTATATCGTGCCTATTGCCTACGACAGTGGTGGAGTAACTACCTCAACTGTAACTGTACCATTGGTAGCAGCATTAGGGCTAGGATTGGCAGAGAATATCGAAGGACGTGATCCACTCATTGATGGGTTTGGACTTATTGCCTTTGCCTCACTATTCCCTATGCTTACCGTGATGGGATATGGTATTTATGCACAGTATCAAATGAATAAGAAATCATCTCAAGGAGAAATATCGTGAAATTTACAGCACTTATCGCAGTCATTCAGGACAAAGATGAAGAAGAGGCTATCAAAGTAGCTAAAGAAGCAGGTGCAGGTTCTGTTACGATCTTACATGGTAAAAATATTGGTCTTAAAGAGAAAAAGGTCTTTTTTGGACTTACACTTGAAGAGAATGTCTCTGCTTTGCTTTTTATATTGCCTAGAAAACTCTCTCTTAAAGTGATGAAATCTTTACGTGTGAGTTTTGACTTGGATAACCATGAGAACAGTGGATTTGCATTCACTATGCCTCTTAGCCATGTAGCAGGACTGGATACAGATGAACTTCATAAATTTGAAGATGATATTAAAACGATGATATAAAGGAGATAAAATGTTAGTAGAAAATGTAATGACGCCCAAAGAGAAATTGATCATGATCTCGCCTATGGCGACAGTGAGAGAAGCTTTAAAACTAATGAAAGAGCATCAAGTTCGTTCTGTCATCGTAGATAAAACTAAACCTGACAGTGCTTATGGACTGGTTACTTTTAAAAATATTTTACAAAGTATTGTTGCTGAAGATGGAGATATCGACCTTTTAAATGTATATGATATTGCTGCGACACCTGCTGTCGCAGTCTCTGCTAAACTCAATGTAAAATACGCTGCAAAAATGATGGTGCAAAGTAGCATCAAACGTCTCTTGGTTGTTGACAATAATGAGCTTTATGGTATCTTAACGATGACAGATATCATCGGTATACTTATGGATAGTGTAGAGTAACACTATCGCTTATTTTTCACTTTAGGAAAAGTAAGGATAAAGGTACTTCCTTTCCCTTTTTGGGAATCTAAGTCTAGTTTTATCTTGTATTCTTTACAGATAGAAAGTACGATATCCAGCCCTATTCCAAAGCCGCCTCTCTCTTCATTTGCACGATGATAACGTTTAAAAATATCTTCTTGCATCTCTTGGTCTATACCAATACCTGTATCTTTCACTTTTAAAATATTATCTTTGAGGGTGATTGAAATACTATCTCCCACATCACTATACTTAATCGCATTCGATAAAAGATTATCGATCAGCCTATAAGCACTACGTTCATTCATAAATACTTTAGTTGACTCAAGTTCAAGTTTAATGTCGAGTCGTTTAGAGTCTATGATCTCCTTAACATACTCTACACGCTCATTAATGATCTTTTCAAAATCCAACAGATCTTTGGATTCTGCTTTCCCCTCAAGTCTATAGGTCAAAGAGCTATACATCACACTCAGTCTCTTTGCACTTGCTTCAAGTCGTTT
>SOIK01000210.1 GCA_004377245.1 Sulfurovum sp.
TAAAAATAATTCCACTCTGATACAAAGGAGATATGTTTCAACAGAGGATCATCTGCTTCTAATTTTTTAATACTTTTAGGGGCATCTCCATTAAGTGTCAGACTGTACCCTTCTTGATCAAATGATTCCTCTTCACTCTCTTCTATATAAACACCCACTACAAAAACTTCATCAGGCTTATTATCTTTATCTATGTTTTGTTCATTGAGGTAAGTTGCAGTCAGTAATGCTTTAGTGATAAGTCCATCATAAAGTTGTGTTTTTTCAGTTTTTTGAAGTTGTTGATGATAAGACTTCTTTTTCTCATACGCTTGCATGAGTGCTTTTTCTTCTTTAGAGGTACAGCCTGCAAGGAGAGCCATAGCACTAAGTGTCAATATTATATTACGCATCTGCTCTCCTTTATCCTTTATAATTATGAAGATTTTAACATAGTTTCAATAAAGTTTTAAGTATAATTAAAACAATTTAACTAAAGGTTTATGCGTGAACAAAAGAGCTGCAGTAGCATTTACAGGACCCTCAGGTAGTGGGAAAACCACTCTTGTAGAGAAAATAGCAAAAGTACTTATAGTAGAAGAGCAAAAAGTTGCTATCATTAAAAATGATCCTAAAGACAAAGCAGTGTTTGATGTCGAAGGAAAAGACAGCTACAAGTTTTCTCAGACTGGTGCAGAAGTTGTTGTGACTTCTCCTACACGTACTACATACTTTTCTCAAAGAGAGAAAACACTTGATGATATCGTAGCGATGATAAATGACTTTGATATCTTACTTGTAGAGGGTCTCAAAACACTTCCACTTCCTCGTATCGCTATTTTTAGAAATGAAATAGATGAGAGTTACTTTGATTGTAGTGAAGCTATCGCCGTAGATGAGAGTATCGACCCAACACAGTATACTATACCAAAAGATATCGATATACTTGACCTTAACAATACTGCTCAGATCATAAAGTGGATCAAGAATAATTCTAAAAACATATAGACAAAAGGAAATATAAATGCAAAGCATATTTGACACCATCAAAAAGGTTGCGATCAAGATAGACCACGCGATCAAAACTGAAGACTTAGGGTACAGTGACAACGAAAACCCTTCAGGTGAAGACCAGCTCAAACTAGATGTTAAAAGTGACTATATCATAGAGCAGGCTTTTAAAGATATCTCTATTGTCAAAGCATTGGTAAGTGAAGAGAAAGAAGGTGTTTTAGAGCTGCATGATGATGGAAAATATACTATCTGTTATGATCCTCTAGATGGTTCAAGTCTCGCAGAGGTTAACCTCTCTGTAGGATCTATCTTTGGTATCTACGAAGGTGAACTCAAAGGTGAAAATCTTGTCGCTTCTGCCTATGTGGTCTATGGTCCACGTATCGAGCTCATGTTTGCTACAAAAGAGGGCAAGCCTTTACACTATAGAGCTAACGAAGGACTTTTTGACTTCATCGGGGAAGTAACACTTGATGAAAAAGGTAAACTCAATGCTCCAGGTGGTACACAGCAGAACTGGTGTGACTATCATAAAACTTTTGTAGATGATCTTTTTGCAGAGGGGTATCGCCTCAGATACTCTGGAGGTATGGTTCCGGATCTTCATCAGATACTCCTCAAAGGTGGTGGGATATTCTCTTACCCTGGTACTTCAGATAAACCAAACGGAAAACTTAGACAACTCTTTGAAGTGATCCCTTTTGCCTTCATGTACGAACAAGCAGGCGGTCAAGCGATCAACAGTAAGGGTATGAGACTCATGGAACTTGTCCCTGCACACCCGCATGATACTAGCCCATGTTTCTTTGGTTCAAACTATGAGATAGGTAAACTCAAAGAGGCTTACGGAGTCAAAGCATAATGTCTGAAGATGTACTTGACGAGTGGCAGATAGCTCTCAAGCAAAAAAAAGCAGAACTTGAAGCCTGTCAAACACAACATGGTGTAGATAGCTGTATGAAGTGCGAGAAACTACTTGACTGTGAAATGCGAGATAGCTACATCAAAGCTGTCTATGACAGCATGAGCAAAGGAAAAGGTGGAGGGTTTGAGTTTTAACCCACCACTCGTCATCCTCAGACTTGCACCCCAAGGGCATTTCCTTCAGGCATCTGGGGATCCACAATCACTAATTAGCTTCAACTTCTCTACCCTACTCATCTTTTTTTTAATCTCATACTCCCTTTTGGAAGCCGAACTCCTATCTGGATGTTCTTCACTATAGACCAGTCTTACAGGTCTTCTAGCACGTGTATATTTTGCCCCTTTATCAGAGCCATTATGCTCCTCTATGCGACGTTCCAACTCTGTAGCGATACCAGTATAAAGGGTCTCATCAGCACATTTGAGTATATAGACAAAATACAATAGAACTCCTTATTGAACCCTCTAAATAACCCTAGGCACTCATAATGGGTTTTACAAATGTAAGAAAGAGTTAACGTTCCTCTTCCAGAGTATATGGTTTAAAGTAAACACGTAAAATATCATTAGAGATAAGTATCCTCTCTGTTGCTTTGTCTATCTTTGCAAGTCCCTTTCTTGCTGTCATAGTAGCAAATGTATAAGTGTAGAGCAGTATCATAGACTGAGCATAAGAGATATTTTTACAACTCTCTACTTCTAGATAATAGGCACGTTTTATGTCATTGATCTTATAATATTTTTTATTTTCTATCGTATAGATTTTTTTATTTTCAAATCGTTTTTTTTGTATTTCTTCATTTTTCTGACGGAGAAGTCTCTGTTCATTAAGATGATTTAAAATATTCTTTTTTTCAAAAGGTGTAAATATATCTATTTTATGTCTATTTTTCTCTTCTTCACTTTCAGAAAAAAAAT
>SOIK01000181.1 GCA_004377245.1 Sulfurovum sp.
GATGCGTAAATAGAGGGCCTTTTTTGATGCTAAAAGAGTGGTCTTGAGGATTGTATATCTGTGCACCGATAATATCTGAGGGCAAGAGGTCAGGGGTGAACTGGATACGTTTGAAGTCTAGTCCAAGTGCTTTGGAGAGAGCATTGATGGTGGTGGTCTTAGCCAACCCAGGAACTCCTTCTACCAAGATATGCCCATCGCAAAGCAGACCTATGAGCAGACCTTCTATCATCGTCTCTTGTCCAATGACTGCTTTGCTTAGTTCTTGTTTGAGTTGTGTTATTTTTTCATTCATGTTTTTCCTCTATTCGTCATCCTCGTGCTTGACACGGGGATCCATAAGTTGCATACAGTTCTAGCTGTGGATCCCCAGTCAAGCTGAGGATGACGGTAAATCAAGTTTTATTAAAAGTTCTTTTTGTATTTCTTTAAAACTTATTTTACCATTTCCATATAAACCCTTTCCATACAGACTCTTCTCTAGTTTCTCAATGCTTAAAGCGAACTGTTTACTGTCTGTTGCCATAAGCAGTTGCAGTAATGCTTTCTCATTTTTACAGGCTTCTATCTTTTCTTTGAGTGGGTGAGATGTTTGTGTAATGGTTTTCTTCTTCCACTTTAAGCTGATAGCTGTCAAGTACCCCGCTCCAAAAACTACAAGGTAGCCAAGCAGGGACGTAAGCCAAGACCAGTCATTCTGTAAAGGTTTGGGGCTATCTACTTTGTCAATCAAACTGTTGACATCTACTTTGCTAATGTCAAAATGTTGTTCTGGTACAGTCAGTTCGTAACTCTCTTTGGTTTTAGGATTAAAAGCATGTAGAATCATAGGCTTAAGATCAAAACTTTGACTATGAGAGAGTGCCATAGGGTAGATGACCGTACTACTTGTTCCCTGGGAACTGTTGATAGCATTGACGATGGGCTTCTCTTTAAAAAGGGTGAAGTTGATATCTTTAGGCAATAGATTCTCTAAAAGTGGCGGATAGCCAGAACCTTTGATAGTGACTTGAAAAGGCAGAGGCTCATAGACTTTGGCTACATGTTTTTTGATGGCATGTGTCAAGCTAAAATCGCCAACCAGGGAGGTGCCTTCAGGGAGTGCTTTTATCTTAAGTGCTAATGGTGGCAGATCGATGTTAGTGTCAACAGTAGTTAATCCTCTAATGTTGTCTCTGTCACCCGAAAAACTGTAAGCCAGATTTTCATCGGTAGTGGCTTTTTGTATAAGGTCAAAATGAAGTTGTATCTCCCCCGCACGAAGAGGGTAGATGAGATACTCATAGTGCACCTTTGCGGCATGATACTCATCTGTCTCTTTGACGTTAAGACGGTGAAATTCATAATCAGTGCTTTTTTTGAGTGTAAACTGGAAAAAGAGTACTTTGTCTTTGTTGGTTTGGTTTAGATCAAGTGTCATGATGACAGCTTCTTTGACATAAGGGTTTTGCTTGTCCAGATGAAAACTATAGATAAAATCTTCTGCATAAAGTAGTGTAAAACTTAGAAAAAGAAATACTTTAATCATTTATAGCCTTGTTCAATATCTAAAATGTGACTAGTCACATGAGCCAACCCTGAAGTGCCCAACGGAAATGCCCTTGGGGTATGACACAGCGTCAGCGTAGTTTTTTGGGCTTTGCTCAAAAAGCGTTCTAGACAATGTCTACCAAGGCTGTTTTTCATGTATGTATCCTTTGTTTATGAGTTCATAGACTTTAGAACTAAGAGGCTGCTTCTCTTGTTTCGGGTCAAGTATAAGTCTATTCTTTTCTTGCTCTTTGCTTTTACTGCTCTCTCCACTCCCACCACTTCCAGAGCTAGGCTGGTCTTCATCTCTGGTCTCTTCTTCGCTCCCGTCTTGTTGTTCACTTTTAGAGCCATCACTACTTTGAGATTTAGGATGAGCGATGCCTAGTTGGGCACTTTTTTTGTCTGCCAAAAGAGCTACTAGTGCCAGGTTTGCTCTAGCATCCTTGTCTTCGCCTAATTGTAAAGCCTTAGTATAGTACATCTTGGCTTTCTCGTACGCCTCTTGTTTTGCATAACAGTTTGCGATGTTGTAGTAGAGCTTCTGTTTGATCTCTGCTGAGGTAGAACGAATAGACAGGTAGCTCTTTAAAGCCTTTTTATATGCGCCTTGTTTGTAGTAAGTATTGGCTAGAGCAAATCGGCTTTGTAAAGAGGGTGTATCCAGTTTGTCAAGATACACTTTTGTAGTATTAAACTCTCTGTCTTGATAAGAGTGATAGGCTTTGTCAAGATAGTAGTTGTCTAAAACAGAAGCTTCAGCATGTATACCCAACAAAGAAAATGTGAGTACAAGAAACTTGACAGCACGTGTGTGCAGCATCAAAAAGAGTAACAGAGCAAACAGTAAAGGTATCTGATAGAGTTCTCTGTAGCGATGTTGCTTCTTTGTGATGAGTTCCCCTTTTTGCTTATCGATCTTAAGTGCATTATACAGTGCTTTAGCGGTTAGCGCAGGCGTAGAAGAAGCAGTTATATAGGTACCTCCTGTCTGTGAAGCCAATGCCTCTAAAAGAGGATTGATACGTGAGATGATAAGGTGGTGCTCTTTATCTTTAAGCAGTGATCCGTCAGCTTTTTCTATCGTGGTACCTTGTCTGCTCCCCAAGGCCAAGATAGTTAAAGAGATGTTGGCATTCTGTACTATGCTACTTAGTTTTTCACTGTTCTCTTCTTCTCCTCCATCTGTGATGAGTATGAGGTTTTTCTGCTCGGTTTTCATAGAGGCAACTTTCTTAAAAAGTTTCTCTAGAGAAGTACCTTTGGTGAGTATGTACTCCGGATTAAGACTCTCCAGTGCTATGGAGATAAGTGTGTGATCTGTAGTGGGAGGAGAGAGAAGCAGAGGGTTACTCGTAAAGGCAATGAGCATAATGTTATCTGTAGGGTTGGAAGATAAGAGGGCATTGGTGGTCTCTTTGGCAAACGCATAACGGTTAGGTTTGATATCTTTTGCATTCATTGAGTACGAGACATCTATGGCGATGATAAACTCTTTTGCCTCTATGGGACTCTCTTCAAGACCTTGTTTAATGACAGGACGACTCATCGCCATAACAAGTAGCATTAAAATGATGAGATGCACTGTTTCAACCATCTTTTTTTCTCTATACCAAAAAAGCAGTGACAAGGGAATAAGCAGCCATAAGAAACCAGGGTAGAGTATACTCATGACACGCCTCTTATAAGCAACGCTCTTTTTGGGTAAAGTACCCATAGCAAGAGCAGTACGAACACAATACCTAAAGGAAAAAGAATAAGCAGCTTTTGGTTCAGGTAATTTTCACTTCGTATGGGGCTTGGTTCAAGTGTATCTATTTCTTCATATACTTTTGAAAGTTCCGCTGCCGAACTTGCGGCATAACTCTTTGCTCCACTCTCTTTGGCGATGGTCTCCAGTAATGCTACATCATAGTCAGACTTTTTACCAATGCCTATGGTATAGATCTTAATACCTAATGCTTTAGCTTTAGCTACGGCAGCACTTGGGGAAGTTCTGCCGGCATTATGGTACCCATCGGTGAGCAGGATAATGGCTTTGTTTTTTGCCTCTCCGTAAGAGAGTGTATGTATGGACTGCATAAGTGCATCTCCGATGGCGGTACTCTCTCCTGCCAGACCAACGGTTGTCATTTCAAGTAAGAAAGAAAGTGCCTCCAGATCATAGGTAAGAGGAGAAGCCGTGTACGCAAAAGTACCAAAGACAACAACACCCATATTGTCATCAAAACGTTTTTCTGTAAATGCGGAGGATAGTTCCAATGTCGTCTCATACTTATTTTTAAATCTATCTTTTCCATCAAATCCACTCTGTGCCATAGAGCCACTCGCATCGATAGCCAAGATGAGGTCTCGACCTTTCTTGTGTTGGTTGGTAGAAGCATCATAGACAAAAGGTTTTGCCAGTGCAAAAACCATGAGAGAAAAGAGTATCATTTTAAGCCATGGCTCCCAGCTTAGTAAGGGGCTTTGTCTCTTGATCCATTCTAGTTTAGGGAAGTAGTAGGTTTTACTATATTGTTTACACCATAAAAAGCATGGCAAAAGAAGTAATAAGACCAGGAAGTAAGGTGAGCCAAATATAAAATGCATAGAGAGATTTTAGCACTTATCCAATGAGTTAGGACTTAGATGCATAAAAATCTCAATGGGTAGGATACTTTCTGTTTTTTATGTAGCTAATGAGTTATTTAGATAATAAAAAATTATTTTCGTAAATTTTTTTGATATACTGTATATAAAATTTTTTTATGGATGAAAAAAAATGATAAAATTAAAAAACAGAGTAGTACGTTTACTTATGGGTATAGGACTTTTCTCTGTATTGTTGTTTGGACAGAGTGCCTTGGCAAAAACTGGAAATTTAGCATTTCATGAAGCAGTCTCTGACGTGATGATGAACTCATTACAAGCGCAATCAAAAAATAGTTTTTTAAGAAAGCTCTATACCCAACTCTTTTTTGTACCCGTGTGGATCGATGAAGAGTCAATTTCTTCTTTTACTAATGAGTTGTTTGCTCAGATCAAAGCAGATAAAACATTAAGTCAAACAAGCAGACTTTACCAAGATATGCTTAAGTTGGAACAAAAAGTAGCTGAAGTTTACGGGGACTCAGGTACTTTGTCTCAAAAGGTAAATTTAGAATTCAGGATCTCTCAACTCTATAAAGAGTATGCAGATTATACACTCTATGGTAGTATCAATTGGGGCGCATTTAAGGCAAGACTTTTCAACCTAAAAGCACAAAGTATCTATGCGGGCTGGGATACGCATAGACCAAGAGTGAGCCCTCTCTCGCTTGTAGAAGATGCCGCAATTAATGGTAGTTTGGAAGATGCATTTAAGAGAGCAACACCAAAAGAGTACCACTATACAGCCTTAAAAGAAGAGCTCATTAGATATTTGGAGATACAACAAAGCGGTGGATGGGCACCGCTACTTCTTAAAGGAACACTAAAGCCAGAAAAATCCTATGATGCAGTCCCGCTTCTTCGTGAGAGATTACGTATTACAGGGGACTATAAGGCATGTAGAGGAAGTAAAGAGGGACTTGTCTATGATGAGTGCTTAAAGCAAGCAGTGATTCATTTTCAAAAGCGTAATGGACTTGAGTCCAATGGCGTGATAGGGAAAAATACCCGTGCAGTATTGGGTAAAACAGTTGAACAACGTATTGCAACTATTCGTCTCAATCTTGACCGTATCAAATGGCTTAAAGAACGGAATGAAAAACGTCATATCATGATCAATATCCCAGCATTTACACTCTATTTTGAAGAAGACAAAAAACTAAGACAGTCAATGAAGGTGATCACGGGCAAAAGAAAACATCCTACGCCTATCCTCAGCAACACAGTACAGTATATTGTGCTAAACCCATACTGGAATGTACCCAAAAGCATTATTCAAAAAGAGATGATCCCCAAACTGCTCAGAAACCCAAATGCAATGGCAAAAAAAGAGATTGAGATTCATATCGGATGGGGGAAAAATGCAAGAAAAGTAAGTGGAGGCTCTGTTAACTGGAGTCGGTACCGTTATAGTAAAAGTATGCCTTTTCGTTTTGCGCAGGTACCAGGTGCGCAAAATGCTCTAGGTAAAGTAAAGTTTTTGTTCCCTAACAGATTTATTGTCTATATGCATGACACACCAACTAAAAGTCTTTTCAAAAAAAATGTAAGAGCCTTTAGCCACGGATGTATCCGTTTAGAACAACCAATAGAACTGCTTAAAACATTTTCTACATTTAACAATACGGTGAATTTTGACAAATCACAAAAGATTCTAGAAGGGAAAAAAAGAACCCATCTTGATTTAGATACAAAGGTTCCAGTGGATGTCGTTTATCTTACTTCATGGGTTGACTATGATGGGGTACTACAGTTTAGAAATGATATCTATGGTTATGACAAAATGCAACTTAGTTCTTTTAGAAAGTGGTAAGAAGAGTCATTGTGAAGAGGACTTTTAATGGCATTTGAGTACGCTGTCGCATTGACTGGAGGTATCGCTACAGGCAAAAGTTCTGTTATGAAGATCCTCTCTCTCTATGGATTTCATTTTATCGATGCCGATAAGATAGCCCATCAAATATTAGATGAGCAGCATCAGGCGATCGCCGAGATGTTTGGTGCAGATCTCATTGTAAACAACAAAGTAGACAGAAAAGCCCTGGGGGCTATTGTTTTTGCGGATCCTGCAAAGCGAAAGGAACTTGAAGCACTGCTTCATCCTCTTATCTATGATGAGATAGAACGACAAGCTGTGATCCAAGATGCATTTCAAGAACCCTATCTCATTGATATCCCTCTTTTCTTTGAAGGTGGACGTTACCCCATAGAGAAATCTCTTGTAGTCTATACCACAAAAGAGCAGCAGTTAAAAAGACTTATGCAAAGAGATGGGTATAATAAAGAAGATGCACTTAAGCGCATAAAATCCCAAATAGATGTCAATGAGAAGCGAAAAAGAGCGACTTATGTCATAGACAACTCTGGTGATTTAAAGCAGCTTCAAGCTGAGTGTGAACGGGTTAAGGAACAAATCTTAGGAGATTTTAGATGACAGTTACTAAGTATTCAGGCAATGGCAATGATTTTGTCATGTTTGTAGCTAAACAAAAAGCAGACAGATCCCAGCTTGCTAAAAAACTGTGCCATAGACAAAATGGTGTGGGAGCAGATGGATTGGTGGTATTGTTGCCACATGAGAAGTATGATTTTGAATGGGAGTTTTATAACTCTGATGGAAGCCGTGCAGATATGTGTGGAAATGCTTCAAGGTGTGTGGCACACTTTGCACATGAAAAAGGTATCTCTAAAGACAACACTTCAGAGTTTCTGACAGGTGCAGGAGTCATACGTGCAACGATCAATGGACTCTATGTAGTGAGTGATATGGTAGACCCGGACATTCAAAGTGAAGATATCCAAGAGTATGGTGAGACGTGGTGGCTTATAGACTCTGGTGTACCACATTTGGTTGCTATTCGTGATAATCTAGATACGTTTGATCTGGAACATGCAAGGGTACTTCGTGAGAAATACAACGCTAATGTCAACATCTGCAAGGTAGAGGATGACACGATGTATGTACGTACCTATGAGCGTGGTATAGAAGATGAGACTTTGGCTTGTGGGACAGGTATGGTAGCATGTTTTATACGTTATCATAAAGAGGGTAAAGTGCCTGATCAGGTAAAAGTACATCCTAAGAGCGGTGATGAGCTTTATGTGAGTTATGAAGAGGGTGTGTATCGTTTTGGTGGAAAAGTGACTAAGACGTTTGTTGCAGAGACATTTATATAATAAGATAATAAGGAAAAAAAATGACAAGAATTAAAATTCAGTATAGGGAAGCACTAAATGCCGAGTCTTAAGAAGTTTACTATTTTTATGATCGCTACATTGAGTTTATTTGCGAATGATTTTGACAAAGCGGTAGAAGACTACAAGAAAGGCAGTTACATTCAGGCACTCAATGCTTTTTATGTTTTAGCAAAAGAAGGGGATGCTCAAGCACAGTACAATGTTGCGATGATGTACGCCAATGGCAAAGGGGGTAAAGAAGATCTGTCACAAGCGATGCAGTGGTATGAAAAAGCAGCAAAACAAGGGAATGCTTCTGCACAATACAACCTTGCGCAACTCCATCACAACATGAGAGAGAGTGATCCTCATGCCTATGAAAAAGCAAAGTATTGGTATGAAAAAGCAATAGAAGGCGGTGTGATGCAAGCATACAATAATCTGGCTTCTCTCTATATGGAGGGAAAAGGTGTAACAAAAGATCAGCAAAAAGCCTTTGAACTCTTTAAAAAAGCAGCTCAGATGGGAGATGGTAGTGCTCAGGTCAATGTTGGTGTGATGTATGCATGGGGTGAGGGTATCGTCCATGATAAGATGAAAGCCTATGAAAACTTTAAAAAAGCACTTCAGGTAGGGAAAAGTGAAGCAAGTACACACCTTGATAGGCTTTGCAAAGAGAGCAGCTGGGTCTGTCAAGACTAGAAAGAGAAGAGATAAAAGCCTTCTTTTAGTTCTTTTTTTATATACTTTCAGCCTATTTACAGTGTGACCAGTCACACGAGCCTTCCGCTGAGGAAAACTTAGCGTTAGCGTAAGCCTGTAGAGCTTTGCTTTAGAGGCGGTATTTAAATAGGATCGCGTAACTCAGTTGGTAGAGTACTTCCTTGACATGGAAGAAGTCGTTGGTTCAAGTCCAATCGTGATCACCATTTTTATAGCACTTTTTCCTTTACTCTGCGTTGCTGCGCTCGTCATGTACAGAAGTACACTTCCTTGCTTGTGCCTTGATTAAAGAAAAAATTGCTATAAAAATTCTTTTCTACGATATTGCTACTCGTTCATCACATACAGTAGTACACTTCCTCGTTTGTGCCTAGACTAAAGAAAAAATTATGGCGAAAATTCCTTTCTAGCTTTTTTATCTCTTCCTCTTAATTCATTCTTATTTAACTTTTAGCTATAATAATCGCATTTTTAACGCGACAATGAAGGTTGCGATATAGTAAAGGGTTATTTTGAGTGAAAATCTTATCGGTTATATAGATGACCAGGGCAATATTATAGATACACAAAGTGCAGGAGAGAACTGTACAGCAACACCTATAGAATACGACAACAGCGACAATGCACTGGAGATCATAAGACACTCTACTGCACACTTGATGGCACAAGCCATTACAGAGCTTTATCCTAATTCACAGTTCTTTGTAGGACCAGTGGTAGATGAAGGGTTTTACTACGACTTTAGAGTAGATGAAAAGATAGGCGAAGAAGACCTTAAATCCATCGAAAAAAAGATGAAAGATCTCATCAAGAAAAAGCATAAGATCGAGAAATATGAAATCACCAAAGAAGAAGCTTTAACAAAATTTGCGAATGATGACTTGAAGCAAGCAGTGATGTCTCGTATTACAGATGATACACTTTCTATCTACAAGCAAGGGGATTTTGAAGATCTTTGTCGAGGACCTCATGTCCCTGCATTAAGGTTTTTGCATAACTTTAAACTCACAAGAGTAGCAGGGGCATATCTTGGTGGAGATG
>SOIK01000043.1 GCA_004377245.1 Sulfurovum sp.
CTTTTCCGACACCTTGCATTTTGAGTTTCATATCTGCTGGGTTTGTTGCATACTCTAAGGCTGTCTTCTCCGTGATCTCACCTCTACGTAAAATATCTAGAAGTGCCTGGTCAAAGGTTTGTGTACCATAGATCTCCTTACCTTCAAAAAGTGCATCAGGGATTTCTGCATCACGGTTCTCTGCTATGAGCTGCTCTATTCTGGCTGTCTTTTTAAGTATCTCTATTCCAGCAACCCTTCCACCTTTTTTTGTAGGAATGAGTCTTTGTGAGATGACCCCTTCAAGTACAGAAGCTAAAGACATACGAATACGGTTTTGTTCCTCATTTCCGAACATACCAACAATCCTGTCAATCGTCTCTTTTGCATCTAATGTATGCAGGGTTGAAAATACAAGGTGACCCGTGTTTGCTGCATGAAGCGCGATGTCAATCGTCTCCAAATCCCTCATTTCTCCAACCAGGATAATGTCAGGATCTTCCCTCAAAGCTGCTCTAAGTGCATCTGAAAATGAATGTGCATCTTGTCCTATACCTCTTTGGTTAACCAAACATCCTCTATCTTTATGGACAAACTCAATAGGATCTTCTACTGTAATAATATGTTTTTTCTGCTCTCTGTTTATCTTGTCAATCATAGCTGCCAATGTGGTAGATTTACCGGAACCTGTAACACCTGTAACAAGAACAAGCCCCCGTTGTATATCCGTAAAAGTTTTAATAACTTCTGGGAGGTTAAGCTCATCAAGTGTTAAAATCTTCACAGGAATAATACGGAAAACAGCACTCAAACCATCCATCTGATAAAAGAAATTAACACGAAATCGGTTTTCATCACCCAGTACATAACTGAAATCCAGGTTTCGATCATTTATGAGTTTTTCATACTGATCTTTAGTGGTGATCTCTCGTGCAAGCTTATCTACCATCTCTGCACTCAACGTATCTTTCCCAAGTACCTTCAATACACCATGAACACGCACTCTCACCTGAGATCCTGATTTGACATGAAGGTCACTCCCCTCATTACTGATCATAGTTCGTAGATAAAGTTTAAGTTTTTCTTCCATAACACTTCCTCCCTGATACGTTTTTATTTAATACTGTCTAACATCTCTTGAAATGCTTGTTCAAATGCTTCTAGCCCATCTTTGAGTAGTGAAGCATACACCTCATTCATATCAAAGCCACTATCAGCCAGTTTTGTAAAATAACCATTGATTTCACTCTCTTCCATAGGTAACTTTGGTACTAACCCTTTACTTTTAACAAAAGATTCTATGGTAGCTAAAGGTGCGGTATTGACGGAATGGGATGCTAACAGTTCTCTCATATAATAATCAGCTGCCAAGTCATCACCTTTTACACCTGTACTTGCGAAGAGCGTACGTATGCTTGGTGTATGATTTTTTTCGATGAGATTATAGATCTTAGCAGCATTGTAAATACCTGTTTTAGATACATCCATACCCTCTTGTGCCAAGTCTGTATCAAGTAATCTGTCAAAACGGCTTACAAAGACAGAGATGACTGCTTCTACCCTTCCGCCACCATCTGCCTCAAAATTGTCTAACCCTATTTTCATCGCTTTAAGACAACGTTTTGCTTGTTCAGGAGAGAAGATAAGTGTTGCGTTGACACTGATACCTGTAGATAAAAGTACTGTCATCGCTTCATATCCAGCATTCGTTGCTGGTACTTTAACCATCACATTTGGCTCACCTATAGCTGCAAAGAGTCTTTTACCCTCTTCTATAGTGCCTTGTGTGTCATTAGAAAGAAAAGGGTCAACTTCTATAGAGATATAGCCATCATTTCCCTCATCATAAGAGGGTCTTAATGCTTGTGCAGCAGAGCGTATATCCTCAATAGCCAAGGCTTCATACTTATCTTTGGCACTTTTACCTGCTAAGCTTTCCAACTGCTCTTTATATGCAGGTGAAGTAGTGATCGCTGAAGCAAAGATAGCTGGATTGCTTGTTGCTCCATTAATAGTGCCATTTTCAATCCATTTTGAAAACTCATTTTTAAGATAATCTCTCTCCACAAAATCCAACCATAAAGAGAATCTTATATCTCTATTTACCATCTGTTTTTCCTTCTAATGGATATGTCCACGTAAAATGATGCCAATCTCCCAGATCACTAGGCTTCTGTAGGGCAAGATCCAGCTCATCCAGGAACTCATCCCTCTGAACTACTTGTGCACCTAACCCTATCATGTGGTCTGTTTTCATCTGACAATCTATAAAATCATAACCTTTCGCGCCTAAAACATCACTTAGTGCTTTAAATGCTACCTTTGAGGCATCAGTTACCAGAGAGAACATCGACTCTCCAAAAAAGGCTTTACCCATAGCAATACCATAAAGCCCACCTACAAGTTTCCCCTCTTTATACACTTCAACACTATGGGCAAAACCCTCTTTATGAAGCCGTATAAAGGCTTCTTGTATCTCTTCTGCAATCCATGTGCTCTCCTGTCCTTCTCGAGGGACCATCGCACAATGTTTAATGACATTTGAAAATTCTCTATCAAAGCTAACCGTAAACTTACCACTACGCAATACCCTACGAAAAGATTTACGCAGATGAAATTTGTCAGGGTAGAGTAAAAGTCGTGGATTGGGTGACCACCAGAGTATGGGATCACCCGGGCTATACCAGGGAAAAATACCTTTACGGTAAGCAGTAAGCAATCTAGAGGAACAGAGGTCACCTCCATAAGCTAAGAGTCCTTCATCTGAAGCATTTCTAGGGTTAGGAAATGTATAAGAATAACTACTGAGTGGAGGTATAAGATACTCCTCCTCATCGAACATAGAAGCCA
>SOIK01000024.1 GCA_004377245.1 Sulfurovum sp.
AAAGGGATCGAACTCGCAGGAAAAACAGGTACGACCAACAGCAGTATAGATGCATGGTTCTGTGGATATTCACCTACTATTGAGGTGATTTCATGGTTTGGGCGTGATGATAACAAACCTATAGGACGTAAAGGGGCTACAGGCGGGGGGCTTGCAGCACCGGCTTTTGCGTATTACTATGAAAAATTACTTGAACTTTACCCTGAAACAAAACGAACATTTGACATACCCGAAGGTGTATTTAGAGGAGAATATGAAGGCAAGAGTGAACTCTATACCACGAATTCACCACTTCCTTCAATTCAAAAGCCTCAAAATGAGTATGAAAGCATGTTAGAGGAAGAGACTGAAATCATTGAAGATATTGATCCTGAAGATGAAGAGATAGGATTGGCAGAAACACTTAATATAGATGAAGATCCTGAGGAAGAAGAAGTCCAAGAAGAAGATGATCCTCTACATCCTAAAAGAAATGTACCTAAAACACCGGTTTCAGAGGATAGCGGGACATTATTTTGATTAGGACATATATTGAGCAAAGCCCAATATTGTCAAACACAAAAAACGTGCGTTTAGCACCTTTTTTATATTTGATTGTTAACACTGGGTTCATTTCAGCAGTGGGCTCACGTGACTAGTCACGTAAATAAGAGTTATTTGAGAGCTGAATAATAATGCAAAAAGAGATTATCTTTGTTGTAGATCCTATGTGTTCATGGTGTTGGGGGTTTGCTCCTATCATGGAACAATTGCGTGCAACACAATCTGATAGATATGATTTTTCACTTGTAGTGGGTGGATTGCGTACTAAAGGTGAAATGACTTGGGATGTAAAGTCAAAAAACTATCTCCAAGGACACTGGGAACAAGTAGCAAAGAGAACCGGACAGTCATTTTCAAACTCATTATTTGAAAAAGAAGATTTTGAATATGATACATACCCTGCATGTAAAGCAGTCGTGACAGTACGTGAACTTTTTGGGATGCAGAGTGCGTTTGGTTATTTGCATACGATACAAGAAGCATTTTATGCCAGAGGTGAAGACATCACAGATGTAGATGTTTTAATACATTTATTGAACGTCATAGAGTTAGATAGCACATCATTTAAAACATTTTTTGAAAGTGAGAGGGCTGAACTTCTGATGCAGCATGATTTTGCTAAAGCTCGTTCCATGGGAGCCAATGCCTTTCCTTCGGTTGTTATTATAGATGAAGATGGGCATATGGTATGTCAAAAAGGGTATAGAAGTCTACTTGAAATGGAAAAAGTATTAAGTTTTTTATCTTGAAATGTTGTGGAGTTAGATTAGAAGTTTAAAGTGATGTATCTGTTCCCAAGCAAGAGCTTGGGAACTGGGAACAAGAGTAGAGGTGAAACCTCTTAGCAAGAGTAAGTTGAAGAGAACTCAAATGCTGTTGGTCTTCCTTCATCTGGCCATACTTGTCTTTCGAACTGATAGTGTTGGTATGTATCGATGAAGTCTTGAGTGAATACCGGTTTCAAGAAGTCGTTATCTGCAATAAGACCTTCAAGTGCTTCTCTAAGTGTGTGAGGCATTTGAGGGATGTTCTTCTCTCTGATCTCATCGAGTGTAAGCTCAAAGAGGTCTTCATTCATTGGACCTACAGGGATATCTTTGTTTCTGATACCATCGATACCAGCCATCATAAGTACAGCAAACGCAAGGTAAGGACATGCAGTTGAGTCTGGGAATCTAGTTTCGATTCTAACAGCCATCTCACCAGCACCGTATGGAATACGACAAGCAGCAGAACGGTTTTGGCTAGAGTAAGTCAAGATGCTTGGTGCTTCAAATCCAGGGATAAGTCTCTTGTAAGAGTTTGTACTTGGGTTTGTAAATGCAGAAACTGCGTGAGCATGTTTGAAGATACCACCAAGATAGTGAAGTGCCATATCACTTAAGTTTGCGTACGCTCCCTCTTTATAGAAAAGGTTTTTTCCATTTTTCCAGATAGACTGGTGTACGTGCATACCGTTACCGTTATCACCATAAAGTGGTTTAGGCATAAATGTAGCTGATTTACCGTTAAGGTGCGCAACCATTTTTACAACATATTTGTATTTTTGGACATTATCTGCTGCTTCGATCATATCACCAAATTTGATACCGATCTCACCTTGTGCTTGTGCAACTTCGTGGTGACCAAGCATTACTTCAAGACCTACTTCTTCAAGAAGCAACATCATCTCAGCTCTAAGATCTACCATAGAATCTATTGGCATTACCGGGAAGTAACCACCTTTTGTTCTAGGTCTGTGACCCATGTTACCATAGTCTCCCATGTGAGAAGAGTCATTCCACTCACCCTCTTCAGAATCTACTCTGTAGCCAGATTGGTTGATGCCAGTCCAAATTTGTACATCATCAAAGATGAAAAATTCATTTTCAGGACCAAAGTAAGCAACATCACCAATGTTTGCTTCTGCAAGATACTCTAAAGATTTTTTAGCGATTGAACGTGGGCATTTTGCATACAGCTCTTTTTTATAGATGTCATAAACATCACAGAAAACAATAATAGTACTATCTGCAGTAAATGGATCAAGGAATGCAGTTGGTACATCTGGCTTAAGGATCATATCTGATTCGTTGATCGGTTGCCACGCATCGATAGAACTACCATCAAATGGAAGACCAAATTCTAGCATCTCAGCACTTACCGCACTCATTCTATAACTGATGTGGTGCCATGCACCTTTAATGTCTGTAAATCTAAAGTCAATAAACTCTACCTCATTCTCTTCGCAGTACTTATAAAACTCATCTGTATTGTTAACAAACTTACCCATT
>SOIK01000268.1 GCA_004377245.1 Sulfurovum sp.
AAGTCGCGGAGGTGACGGAGAAGGCAGGATTGGCACGGCGTGTCGCGTTTTTGCGCCCGAAAGTCTGCATCAAAGGGTAGAGATAATATGTCCCGGGGGTTGAATCTTTACAGAAGAGATCACAGACTAATGATCATGTATTGTCTTTAAGTACATCCTCCAAAAACGCCACCATGTTCCGGTAGTGATCTCCCTGCCAGTAGATGCGGTCGCAGGTGGGGCAGTATTCGAAATAGTCGAAATACTTTTTGACTTTTTCAGGCAGGCTGTCTATGATCTTCTCTTTTTCGATGACCTGCAGAGGGGTGTTGCAGACTATGCAGCGACTGAAGTGCGCGGGGTGTTCTTTTAGGTCGTAGCAGTCTATGAGTGTTTTGAGCTGTGTTTTGGTCTCGGTAGGTTTCAGTAAAAGTGTGTGGGCGTTTTTACGTTGGGAGAGATCGCGGTCTCTAGTGAGGATGATGCGTTTCTCTTCGTTGGCGATAGTGATGAGCTTGTTGTCTTCTATGTGAGAGAAGAAGAGGGTGTCAAAACCCATAAGACGCAAGTATTTTGCCAGTTTCCCCAGATGGCAGTCGGCGATGAACTTTGGGGAGTCGTTTTTGCCGGGGGTGACGGAGTACTTCATCACTCGCGAGGTGCTTCTTCGGTCACGGTAGCCCATTGGGCAAGATTGGCTGGAATATTTTCGAGTTCATTTTCGAGCTGGTCCCACTCCACGTAGTCCGTATCAAATCCGGCGACATCCGCAGCAGCCAGCTCGGCACTTCCGTACTTACCAAGCAGTTCTTCTTCTATCCAGAGCTGATAAAGCATATGACTCTTTTGTCGGATCTCGAAGGTTCCAATGTCGGCGTTGTAAATATAACTTTTCATGTAGCACCTCCACTATTTATATAAAGGCGCCTCTAAGAACTTGATATCGTGCAGGATTTTTAGAGGTACCCTGAGTCTATTTTAGCATAAACTTGCTCTTAGACTATCATGACCATGCCCAGCTTTAAAAATGGGGATAGGCTACTTATAATAAAATCAAAAATAAAAAATCAAAACCTCCCTTCCACGAAAAACAAAAATCTGATACAATAACCCTATGATTATATGTAACTGTATCCTTCACCTAGAACTACCGCATGTCCAGTCACTCAAAGGACGTAGAAGTGTCACCAATAGCATGAAAGAGAAACTCAAAGCCTTTAACCTTTCTGTGCTTGATGTCAGTGGTGAGTACGCCAAAGAAGCTGACATCGCTTTCGTCTTTCTCTCTCAAAACTCCCTAGGTGCAGCACAATACCGTGAGAAGATCGAGAAGATGCTAGAGAGGAATTTCTCAGAGTATCACTTTGACCTGGAGTATGAAGAGATTTGATATTATATCAAATAGAAAAATATGAGGTCAATGATATGACATTAGATAGTAAGCAGATCAATACCATAGATACTAAATTATTGGAAATATTTAAACCCAATAAAAAACACGCTTTCATGTTAGTGAAAAAAGACAAGATAGACTTCATCTACAATACTTCTGCATTAGAAGGCAATGCTATGACCTATCCAGAGGTGCAAACACTTTTGGAGGGCATAACCATATAGGTGGACATAAGCTTAGTGATGAACAGCAAATACTCAACCAAAACAGAAGTGTGAACCTGCTCTTTGAGATGATAGAGAAAGAGACGTTTAAAGTAGATAAACCAACACTTTTAAAGTTGCATGAAAAAGTAGCTCATGAAGAGGCTTTGAGTTGGGGAGCATTTAAAGATGTGGGGGTAAACATCGGTGGTACGGACTACCTACCACCTAAAGCGAATGAACTAGACACTGTTTTTGAAAAAGGTATCGCAGAGATAGGGAAGATAGCACACACTGTCATCAGAGCTATAAATTACTTCCTCTTTGGGGCAAAGTGTCAGTTCTTCTATGATGGTAATAAACGAACCTCAAGGCTTATGATGAATGGGATCCTACTCAGTGAGGGGGGGTATCCTATCCTTAACATCAAAGTGAAAGACAAACTAGCCTTTAACCAGCAGATGATCGCTTTTTATGATGGTGAAGCGATAGAAAAAAGCATAGTGTTTTTAGTAAAATATTATAGAGAGCAAAACAGACATTTAGTAGGATAAATAACTTCAGTGGTTATTTATCATTCTTCATTGTTTGAACGGTAAAAGCAGTAAAGAAAAATACCTATCCCCATAAGGAACCCCGTCAGGAACAGATACCAAGGGAAGTGGCTCGGAAGACTCTGTTCAAGCACAGATGAACCCGGTATCACGAATGAAACGATGATGAGAAGTGCTGCGAAAAGCTCAAGCAGTATAAACCCTCTGCCAAAGTGAAAAAAGCGGTTTTGATGGTTGCGTATCAATGTAATAGTACCGGCATAGATAAACCCGATGGAGACAAGGACCGGAGCCCAGACCGGACCAAGCCATGGTGCAGGGATAAGAAAGAGGATATCCCATGTGCCCAGGCTTTCCGGCCAGTCGAGAAGCAGTTTCAAAAAAAGGTAGTAGAAGATATCCCATATGCCAAACAGTACGACAAAAGCCGCAAATCGGCTTTGCAGTCTCTGATACGCCAGACATACTGTCACCCACATGATGAGCAGTGTCGCTGCTTCACGTAACACTTCGGTCAGCATGATACGACCCTGAATAATGACCAAAGGGAATGCAAAACCCTCAGGATAATAGATCTCCCGCAGATAGACGACGATTGCTGCCTCTATATACCCGAATGCTGCACCCCATACCATCAACCAGAACAGCTGCTTTGTCATAATCATCCTCCATTTGTATATT
>SOIK01000253.1 GCA_004377245.1 Sulfurovum sp.
CCTAGAGGAGTAAGTTGTTCCCAATGTCACGGAAAAGATGGTGCCGGTACAACCATAGTAGAGTTTCGTGATATTCATGGTAAGCAGGCTATAAAGGGCTCTGATATACGCAAAGAGAGTCTCCAAGCCATGATAAAAAGTGTGAATAGTTATCATGAAATCATGCCACGTTATTATTTGACAGATGAAGAGGTCAAAGCTATCTATGATTATCTGCAAAAGAAAAATGAAAACTATCTAGAAACTTTAGAAGAAAATAACAGTAGTATTTAGTTGGTGACGTAATTAATAAATAAGCTATAATTATCCATATCACTTTTAAGGTTGGTCTATGAAACTTTATAAAACGTTTACAACACTGGTTTTAACTGGAGGCTTGAGTTACGCCTCTTCTTTGGCTATCTATCAAGACAGTGCTACTTATACATTTCAACCTAAAGAGTCCTTTATAGGCTTTGCGGAAGGCATAGAAGCGAAGTGCAAAGGCAATGTTATTCCTCTTAAGGCAAGTACTGCTTGTCCAAGCGATGATCGACTTTGCCAGGAACTAACTACGTTAAAAGGAACAGCACAAAAACTTAAAGCTACTCAAGCCAATATAAAAGTACTAAATACCTTTGTTTCACTTCCACAACCCACTTCATTTGATGCCAGTGCCTGGATAGAATCAGCAAAAATGATCGGGACAGAACAGGCAAAACTTTCCATAGAAGAAGCCATACTTAAACAAGAGTTAGCATTACAATCAAAAGATTTTAAACGACAAGCTCCTACACCAAATGCACTCAGCAGTGCACAATCATGTCAAGAAGAGTTGGAACTTACGCTTCCTTATGGGCAGCTCTCTTTTTCCAGTTTTTATGAAGCTGATATTTCAGATAAGAAGAGTGTTACTGTCACTCAATACCTCTCTATCACAAACGAAAGTGGTATAGATATGCAAGCTGATGATGCGATGTTCTTCTATCGTTCTGCACATCGCTACATTCGACCTATCCATTTTTCTCCTTGGATCGTAAGTAAATATAAGCCACAGCCCATAAGGAAATATGCAAAACCAAAAAGAGCTCCTTCTATGGAAGATGAGTTGATGGTTGAAGCTGTGTCGGTAGGAGCACTAGAAGCTCCTGCACCCGTAGCAAAGTATCTGAATGCTAGAGAGTACCAGATCAAAAATCTTTCTCTTCCTTCTACTGGTATGCCTATAGATGTACAAGTGACACAATGGGATGCACCATTGGAGTGTGATGTCCGTGTGTACCCCTATAGAAATACAACGGCATTTTATACATGTACTTTCACGCCAAAGCTTCAGATAGATAGTAATCAATGGAAAGTAAAAACAGAACAAACCATCATCAATGATAAGGCAGTAGGGGAGTATAGAGAGGGTAAATATATACTCTATACACATGCTGAATTAGATATAAAGGTTGAACGAAAACCTATCGTAAAGAGAGAGAAAACAACGGGTATATTTGGTGGTACTGCACGTAAAAAAGATGGATATAGTATTAAGGTAACCAATAAATCTGATAAACCTAAAACACTAACAATAACAGAACGTATACCTACCTCTACAACTGAAGAGATAAAAGTAAAACTTCTAGAGGTTAAATCAGATAAAAAAGTAAATTATAAACTTCTCAAAGACGGTGAAATAGAGATAAAGCTTACGTTAGCAGCACATGAAAATAAAAAAATAGAAGTATTGTTTGAGATCTCTTATGATAAAGAGTTAAAAGTGAGTTATTAAGAGGGGATAATTAAAAAGGGATAAGTTTGCAGGCAAAAGCCTGCAATAACTCACTACTAGAGTGGAGTTACGTTCTCAGCTTGTGGGCCTTTTTGACCTTCACCAACTTCAAATGTTACTGCTTGACCTTCAGCGAGAGACACACGACCACCACCTTCGTTGTTTATTTGACGGAAATGTACGAATACATCTGGACCACCACCGTTTTGTTGGATAAATCCATAACCTTTTTCATCATTGAACCATTTAACAGTTCCTTTTACTAATTCTGCCATTGTTGTACCTTTGGGTAATAATATTCACTTATGGGTTATCCCTATATAAGCGGAATCCAAATCGGTGAGAGTCTTTCGGGGGCTAGCAGAGTTTTACACACACTGAACACACGAAAGATGAACTCGAACCTCATCTTTCATCGAATATATTGTATCTTCTTTTCTTAGGGTTAAGCTTATTTAATGAAAAATGATAAAAAAATGATGTTATTTATTGATCATCCAAAAAAATATTGTATTTTCATCACCTGCACTTACAAGTGCTTGCTCATTAATAAACATGATTTTATTGGGTGTGGCATAATGTCCTACAAGACGGTCTGTTTTACTTCCGGTTCGGGTGTTGAAAAGTTGTAAGTGATGTTCTGTACCGCTAGAGTAAACGCCTATACCAGCACTAGGGCTCAATCCCACACAATAAACCAAAAAATCACTTTTTATATGATAAGCTTTCCCTTCACGAGGATAAACACCCACACGCCTATCTTGCCCTGCTGTGAGGATGAGGCCATTACTGTATGCAACACGGTAAATGTTATCTACGTGCTCTGATGAGAAAACTTTTTCCACTTTAGAGCTTTGTACATCCATGAGCCTTACTGCACCACTTTCGTCTGAGATCACCATTTTCTTTTTGTCGCTACTTAAAACCATGCCGCCCATCGTACTCTCAGAGATATGACTATCGTAAAGCTTGTAACTCTCTTTGTTATCATAAAGTATCACGTCAGAACCAAAGGTACCAAAGACTACTTGTCCATCATTGGTAAAAAA
>SOIK01000046.1 GCA_004377245.1 Sulfurovum sp.
TGGGTGCTTTTTTGGCTTTTTATGCCTTTCTCGGTTTTGAAGACATGGTCAACATTGCCGAAGAGGTCAAGGACCCTACCCGAACTATGCCCAAAGCCATCATCACTACACTCATCATCGCAACATTCTTCTATATTACTATTGCCGTAGTCTCTATCTCGGTGGTTCCCGTAGATGAACTGGCTCACTCCGGCGCACCACTGGCAAAAGTCTATGAAACAGCGACCCACTCCAAAGCAACGATCCTAAGTATCATTGCTTTGTTTGCCGTGATCAACGGTGCTCTCATACAGATCATCATGGTCTCAAGGATCTTCTATGGCATGAGCAGACAGCACTGGTTGCCAAGTTTTCTTAGCACTGTCCACCTAAAAACCAGGACACCCATCAACGCCACCATCGTTGCTGGTCTTCTCGTCTTTATCCTCACGACTACTTTCCCACTGCTAACCCTAGCACAGTCCAGCAGCTTTCTGATCTTCATCGTCTTTACCCTTGTCAACATCTCACTGCTGATCATAAAACGTAAAGACCCTCATCCGGATGGCATCAGAACCTACCCGATCATTATCCCCATCATAGCGATCATCCTCAATCTCATTTTACTTGGATTTCAGATTGTCTCCGTATTTTAGTTATAATAAAACATCTTAATAAGAGAGGTGCTTTATGATCCATGAACTTTTCAACCCTGTTATCAAAACCCTGCTGAACCATCTGAGAGAAACCAAAACAGATGCACTACGTTTTCGCCATATCGTGCATGAACTTGCACGCCTGCTTGCCTATGAAGCCCTCGCCTCCGAACCACTTCAACAGTGTGAGATCGATACATGGCAGGGTAAAGACTCATTTGACTTCATGAAAGAAGAGGATCTGCTTTTTGTCTCCATCTTACGTGCAGGACTGCCGATGATCGAGTCAGTCACTGCACTTTTCCCTAAAGCATCTTCAGGTTTTTTAGCGATAAAGCGTGATGAAAAGACCCATCAAAGTGTCATCTATTATGACCGTATACCTGAATGTAAAGGGAAAACCGTGATCATCGTTGATCCTATGGTGGCTACAGGTGGATCATTGTGTGATGCTATAGCTGTCATCAAAGCTAAATCACCTAAAAAGATCATCTCACTTAATCTTATAGGATCTCCGGAAGGACTTGCCGTCGTAGAGCAAAAACACCCGGAGATCAAAATGTACATTGCTCAGGTAGATGAAAAACTTAATGGACAAATGTTTATTTTTCCCGGTTTGGGAGATGCTGGTGACCGGTCTTACAATACACCACAATAGTACCTAAGGTTATTCAGAAGGTTCTATAATCTCTTCTTTAAACTCTAAAGGTATCTGACCTTTACTTTTACGTGCTATTGTGTCACGGTAGACCCATGCAGCTTTTATCTCTTCTCTTTTTTCTATACTAAGTACAGGGGCATTATATCTACCTGCATTTTCAAGTTGTCTTTGTGCTTCGTAGAGTATGAGTGCTGCAGCTACAGAGACGTTAAGGCTTTGTACCATCCCTTGCATAGGAATGATAATGACTTCATCTGCCATTTGGATCACTTCGGGTGAAACACCCTCTTTTTCATTTCCCATGACAAGTAGTGTGGGTTGGGTATAGTCTATCTGTCTAAAAGAGATAGCACGTTCTTCAAGGTGTGTTACTACCACTTGAAAACCTTGGGCTTTTTTTTCTTTTAAAAATGCCACTTTGTGTGCATCATTCATACGGTAACGATGCGTCCATCTATGTGCGCCTTGCGTGATGGTTTTATGAATACGAAGGCTCTCGTTTTCTTTAGTACTGTAGTAGATATCAAGTACACCTACTGCGTCACATGAACGTATGATAGCAGAAAGGTTTTGGGAGCTGTGAACATTGTCAAGCATGACTTGAAGTGTGGGTTGTTTTCGGGTAAGACTATCATCTATACGCTTTATGCGTTTATCATTTATCATAGTGAGATTATAGCATACTGTAGAGGACAAGACAATCCTTATCCCTTGCAGTTCCCTATAGTTTAAATACCATCCACTCTAAGCAGTTTTGTTTTTCCTATCATAAGATCAATCGTCATCCCTATACGCTTAAACACAGATTCTTGTCTATACTCAAGGTTATGCTTTTTACAGATATCTTTGACGATAGGCTGCATCTTTTGGTAGTAGCTGTGCGGCATATTTGGGAAGAGGTGATGCTCTATCTGATAGTTCAGGAAACCATGTGCAAAATCTTTAAGGTCAGAACCTGTATTGTAGTTTATACTACCCATGATCTGTCTAAGATAAAACTCTCCTTGACTCTTATGTGGCTCGTTAAACATATAGATATCTTCAGCTGAGTGATTTGGTACAATGACCAAAAACGAATGTAAGTTAGCTAAATACTCAGCCATCAAGATGATGATAAAAGCATTAAATACTGCTTCTGTTCCTAGTGGCAAAAAAAGTGCTGGAAACAAAACGAATTTGATAACCGCATACGGAAGAAGGTACTCCATCCAAAGCTCTAAGCCATTCTTTTTGCGAGGGTCTAGTTCAAAATCTGTTACCTCAAGTTTGTGCTGATCCCTTCGTTTTTTATTTTCAAGTATTCTAAGTGTATTGGGTGCATAGTAAGTAAATTTCCATGTTCCAGCAAAGGCATAGACGACAACATAACGAAGCCACATTGGTGTTTTAGACTGGATGAGCCACTGAAGGTTTTTCTCAACATTATCCGGATCATCTGTTTCACCTAAGTGATAATGGTGCATGATGTTATGTTCATACTCCCAAGCTTGAGGCTTGATCCAGTCAAGCCAATCAATGTATCGTCTCGCACCTTTAGCAAACACTTTTTTCGTATATTTTTCTGGGATGTTCGGTACCTTATCATACGCTCCATGAAGTATAGGGTGTGTGACATCCGCCCATCTTGCTACATTGCCTGTACTGATAAGCAATGCTGCAACTATAGCCACACTCCAAAAAAGCAAGCCACTCAAACCACCAGCAGAAAGTTCCAAGATACTCAATACAGCAATCAGTCCATACCCAGAGAAAGTGGCTATCCTCCCCCATCTTTCTAATTTAAGTAAATGTTGAAAATCCTCTTCACCTACTGCTCCCATCGTCTCTTTTATCGCATCTATGTCTTTTTCAAGTTGCTCTTTATCTACATCCTCATATCTTGCATACAGATGTTCTTTCTCTTCTGTAACTGTTTCTGCAATCTCTTTTGGCAGCATCTTTTCTTCTTCTGGTATTTTTCCCATGTTTTTCCCATTAATTATAATTATATAGAAAATTCATTAATCTAAGACCTGAAGCATAAATTCGGGTATAATTGCACAAAAATATAAAGGAGGTTCCATGTGTGACTTCAATACCTTAACAGATGAAGAAAAAAAGCTTCATCATGAAAAACTACTTCAATGTGCAAACAATTTTGGTGGGAAAAACTTCTTTTTACAGCTCCTTGAAGCTATCCGTGAGACAAAGCCCCATCCTTTAGTGGCCAGTAACAGTGAATTTAACATCGGATTAGGAAGCATTAAGTGGAACAAAGTCATCTTTAATGATAAACTTCAACTCCTGCTTAAAGCCCGTGTAAATGAGAGCAAACAAGATAACCTACTACCCGCTAAAGATGAAAAGAACTATAAAAAAATTCTCAATGTTGTTCGTACACTTAAACCCATTGTATTTCATGTACGCCCTGCCCAAAAAGAAGATGGTTCAGGGTTTTTCTTCCAACCTTTTGACGTCATAGATGAAAACACGACCAAACTTAACCCTGTGTTTGATGCCCTCTTTTTCTGTTCAGTGGATACCGTTAAAAAAGTACTTAATTATGAGCCAAAGGTCTAAAAGTGTCTAGCGGTCAAAAAAGAGCAGATATCAAGTATGGTTTAGATGTAGGTGTGGTACTCAAAGAAGACCAAGCCATAGGTAGACTTACCTACGGTAAAGTACAGAAGATCCTCACTAACTCCCCTACCCATCCTCACGGTATAAAAGTATGTCTAAATACAGGTGAAGTAGGACGTGTAAAAGAGATATTGTGACCCTTTACATAGACGGTGATGCCTTTCCTAATCTCATCAAACCCATCGTTCTAAGAAGCATCGAACGCCTATCTATCACCACTAAAGTCATAGCCAACAAAAAGATAAACGTAGGCAAATCAAAACATATAGAGTATGTCATCGTAGAACAAGGTGCAGACGAAGCCGATCACCGTATTGTAGAGTTATGCAAAAAAGGTGATCTTGTCATCACTGCTGATATCCCTTTAGCTGACAGGATCATATCTAAAGATGCCCACGCCATAGACCACAGAGGCGAACTCTACAGTATAGACAACATCAAGCAGTACCTAGCCATGAGAAACCTCATGGAAAGCATAAGAGAAAGTGGAGAGATGACAGGAGGACCAAAAGCTTTTGGCGGGAAAGATGCTCATGCATTTGCAAACCAATTGAATGCATTTTTGGCAAAACATTGCTAATAGAACCCTCTGAATAACCAGAAAGAACTTCAAGTAGAACTGTTCCAAAAACAGGTATCATAACGACATGAATAGTCATAAAGAAGTCAATATTCCCAAGATCGAACAAACCATCCTAAAGATATCAAACGTCGTTAAAGAAGTTGTGGTCTTCATACATAACAACCATCTCTTTGCACTCATCTATCCGAACTTTCAAGAAGCCAAAAACCGTAAGATCATACGTCTTGAAAATGAGATCAGATGGTACGCTGTAGAACTTTACAACATGAAAGTTAAAAACGACCAAAAAATAAAAGGCTATCAAATCGTCCAAACTCCTCTTCCAAAAGATGCCAAAGGAGAAGTTGAAAGATCCAAACTTGAAAAGTTTATGAAGGAGCAAGCATTGCTCTGCGGAAATGTGGAGGATGAGCCCAAAGATAAAGTCTATCAAAATATAAAAAATTTTCTCTCAACCCTCACCGCTGAACCCATCACATCATCATCACATCTTGAACTCGATCTTCATCTTGACTCACTAGATTATATCGAGCTTTTTACTTTTATAGAGAAAAGTTTCGGTGTGAATATCGATGAAGCACAGTTTTCACAGATGATGATCATGGATGTACTTTGCCATTATATCAATGAAAAAAAACAAAAAATTACCATCACCGATATAAACTGGAAAACAATCTTAAGTGAAAAGATCAGCTTTGATCTCATCTACTCTCCCCTGTCCCCCATGATCTATAAAACGCTTTTCTTACCTCTGTATAAACTTTACTTTTCACTAAAAGTTTCAGGCTCTGAAAACTTTCCAAAACAGCCATGTATCATTGCACCTAGCCATCAAAGTATGCTCGATGGTTTTATACTTGCCGCCGCTTTGCCCTATGATGTTTTGAAAAAGACATTTTTTCTAGCTTACAAGATAGTATTTGACACAAAGATCATGCGACCGATCGTGCAACACTCCCAGACTATCCTGATCAATGTCAACAAAGATCTTAAAGCCTCTATGCAAAAAAGTACTGTGCCATTAAAAAACGGACAAAATCTGCTTGTATTTCCTGAAGGGGCAAGATCACGGGACAGAGAACTTCTAGAGTTTAAAAAGTTTTTTGCGATCCTGTCAATTGAGCTCGATATTCCTGTGGTACCTGTCGTGCTCGATGGTACCTTTGAGGCGATGCCGGCTGGTAAACTTTTTCCAAGACCCTCACGTGTCATCATCAAATACCTGGACCCGATCTATCCAAAAGGACTAAGCTATGATGAGCTTGTAGCCAAGGTCAAAAAAGCAATACATGAGGAGATGATCAAACATCCTCTGCATAGAGTGTAGATCGTACTTCATCAGCAGCTTTTTTTTCATCTACCCTCATCAGCAGTATCGCACCCAGGATAAAAAAGATCGCTACAGAAGCGATCCCTACTCGGGAATTCTCAGTGATCAAAGCAACCATACCGATCAAAAATGGCCCTAAAATCGCGGCAGTTTTCCCCAAAAAGTTATAAAATCCAAAAAATTCGGCAGCATATTCATCTGGGATCATCTTGGCATAGTAGGAGCGACTCAGCGCCTGGATACCCCCTTGCACCAGGGCGATCATCACTGCCAATATATAAAACTCATGGATCTCATCCATCAATACTGCCCAAAGTGTGATAAAGAGATAGATACCGATCGCCAAAAGGATCGCTTTTTTCGTATCCCACTTCTGGGCCAATTTGGCAAAAACAAGCGTTGCGGGGAAACCGACAAACTGCACGATCAAAAGCGCCAAGATCAGGTTCTTTGAGTCAAATCCTATCGCCATTCCATAATCAACCGCCATCCGTATGATCGTATCTACCCCATCGATATAGAGCCAATAAGCTACCAAAAAAAGCACCAACCCTTTGAGATGCCTAATCTTTCTGATCGTCCCGGCAAGTCTGCGATATCCCTCTGCAATGATTTGAACTGTTCCTTTATCTTTTACAGGTTTTTTCTCTTTGACAAAAAGAAGCAAGGGCAGAGAAAAAAGCATCCACCACAAAGCAACAGAGATAAAAGAGATCTTCACAGCTTCTATACCGCTATCAAGTCCAAAAAAGGCAGGATTTTGCACCATCCAAACATTGAATGCAAAAAGTATCCCCCCTCCAAGATACCCTAGCGCAAATCCAAGTCCCGAGACGAAATCCACCTCTTTTTCTTTAGCCACTGTCGGTAAAAGCGAATCATAAAAGATGTTTGAACCCATAAATCCTATATTTCCCAGCACATAAACAAATACCGCTGCTTCCCAAGCTCCCTCTCCCACAAAGGAGAGTGCCGCACTCATCAATATCCCAAGATAAGCAAACAGAAACAAAAACCTCTTTTTCAGCCCACCCACATCAGCGATAGCACCAAGTAAAGGAGCGATAAGTACAATGATCAAACTCGAAATCGAATTTGCAAAACCAAGCTGCGCCGTACTGACAGTGACATCAACATTAGCACTAAAATACTCTTTGAAAAAAACGGGAAAAAATCCTGCTATCACCGTTGTGACATATGCAGAGTTTGCCCAATCATAAAATGCCCATGCGTAGATGCTTCTGTTTTTACTATTTTTCATAGCTATATATTACCACACTAACTACATAACTCAAGCTTTAATGACCTATTTTGGATAAAATAGAGATTATGAACTTTTTAAAACTTTTAAAAAAACCAAACCTTATCGCCGCCCATAGAGGTGATCGCTCACAAAAACCGGAAAACACGTTAAGCGCTCTTGCATCAAGTATCGGTAAATGTGACTTTATCGAGATCGATGTACAGCTTACAAAAGATTTGGTACCTGTGATTATCCATGATGATACTCTTGGTCGAACCAGTGATGTCTCAAAGATAGGGAGATTTGAGGATCGCACTCCATGGAGAGTCTCTGATTTTACACTGGAAGAACTTCAAAGCCTCGATTTCGGCAGCTGGTTCAATCATGAATATGAGCCGATTCTTACCTTGAAAAAAGCACTGTCATTTGCAAAAGAACAGCATCTATTTTTAAATGTCGAGATCAAAGACATGTCCAGTACTTTTGCAGATGAGATAGTCGTTCAGATCATCATCGATATGATCAAAAAAATGCAAGCCGGGCATTTAGTACTACTTTCATCCTTTTACCACCATTATCTTCCGATGTGCAAAAAACTCTCTTCCGAGATCCCCACAGCTGCTTTGCAAATATACAAACATCCAAGCAAGCTCATCGATTATCTTCATACTTTGCAAGTGAATGCCTATCATCCCGAGGATAAGATCACTAACAAAAAAACAGTGGCAAGCTTAAGAGAAGCCGGTTTTTTTGTCAATGTATTTACGGTCAATAAAGCAAAGCGGCAAAAGAAGTTATTTGACTGGGGTGTCAATGGTATTTTTACCGACTTTTTAGCGTAATGTGTTATGTTTGTGCTAAAATAGATTCAAGGTACCTCTAAAAATCCTGCACGATTTTAGGGGTTTTAGAGGTCACCTTTATATAAAATTGTGGAGATGCTACATGAAAAACTATATTTACAACGCCGACATCGGTACCTTCGAGATCCGGCAGACGGGTCATTTGCTTTATCGGCTATGGATAGAAGAAGAACTGCTTGGTGAATATGAAAGTCCTGAGCTGGCTGCCGCCGATGTCGCCAGGTTCGATACCAACTACGTGGAATGGGACAAACTCGAAAATGAACTCGAAAATGTTCCAACCAAGCTTGCCCAATGGACTGCCGTCACCGAGGAAGCACCTCGCAAGTGATGCAGTGCTCCATCACCCCTGGCAAAAGCGACACCCTGAAGTTCATCGCCGACTGTCATCTGGGGAAACTGGCAAAGTACTTGCGTCTTATGGGTTTTGACACTCTCTTCTTCTCTCACATAGAAGACAACGAGCTTATCATTATCGCCAACGAACAGAACCGCATCATCCTCACTCGAGACCGCGATCTGTCCCAACGCAAAAACGCCCCTACACTTTTTCTGGAGTCTACCGACACCAAATCACAGCTTAAAACACTGATGGACTGCTATGGCCTAAAAGAACACCCCTCCCCCCTTCAGCCGCTGCATCGTCTGCAACACCCCGCTGCAGGTCATTGAAAAAGAAAAGATCGTAGACAGCCTGCCCGAAAAAGTCAAAAAACATTTCGACTATTTCGAGTACTGCCCTACCTGTGACCGCATCTACTAGCAGGGGGATCATTACAGACATATGATGGAGTTTTTGGCGCAAGTGCTAAAAGAATCCTGACAAAATTGTCTCCAAAGCTTCTCAGCTGCGGACAAGACTCCAGGATATACTTCTTCGGATAGGCAGAAAAGGTCATCAATAGTGATTTATTTTTCTTTCCCATGTCACTTTGTTAGCACAGAAACCATGATATGTATTTTCAACACCTGTCCCTTAATATATCATATTGCAGATAAAAGCATTCAACAATCGATCATAACATAATGCTATAATTGAACCATCTGAATATACAAATGGAGGATGATTATGACAAAGCAGCTGTTCTGGTTGATGGT
>SOIK01000032.1 GCA_004377245.1 Sulfurovum sp.
ACGCGTTACCGTGCCAATATCAGAGTAAGATTTGATATGGTGACCAAGCAAGGTAAGATCAAGAAAAAGATCAATACAGTACATGAATCAGATATACAAGCCAGTTCACTTTACTCCTCCGCACTTAGAACTGAAGCGATACGTAAAGGTTTAGAGAAAGCACTAGATGAATTCTTAGCTTATGTAAGTGCTAAGGGGATGCTTAATGGTAAGCAGGGAGCAGGTAGCAAGTAGCAATGAAACATGCATCATTAAATGTTTTTTTAGAGTCTAAACCACTTTACTATAAAGAGATAGATCATGAGCGTGTGCATCATGCTTATGCTATGCTCAAACCTCATATAAAACAGCCTCGGACCATTCATGTTGTAGGGACAAATGGTAAAGGTTCTACAGGACGCATGGTTGCACATTTGGCTTATAAAAGTGGGCTCAAAGTAGGGCACTATACTTCTCCTCATATCATGAAGTTTAACGAACGTATCTGGATAGATGGTGTAGATAGTTCTGATGAGGTATTGGAAGTAGCACATCAGAGACTCTTTGAGATATTGGGTAAAAAGATGAGTGATGCTTTGAGCTATTTTGAGTACACCACACTTTTGGTTTTTGTTGTTTTTGAGCACTGTGATTTAATGGTACTTGAAGCAGGACTAGGCGGAGAGTATGATGCAACCAATGTATGTAACAAAGAACTGAGTATCATCACCCCTATAGGCATAGATCATCAAGCTTTTTTAGGTGAAAGCATAGAAGAGATAGCAGCTACAAAGATACGAAGTATACAAAAGCAAGTCTTACTTGCACCACAGCCTTATGATGAGGTGGTTGAGGTGGCAAAAAGGATTGCTATGGAGAAAAAGGCGAAGATTTTTATACCTCCATCATCCTCGTACTTGATACGGGAATCCACAAGTGGCATACAACAAAAACTATGGATCCACGGGTCAAGCCCGAGGATGATGGAATTTCAAGCGATTGCCAAACGAAAAGGCTGGGGTGGTTATCTTATTGATAATGCGATGGTAGCACTACGTGCACTCGATATATTGGACATAGAGTACACTATAGATGATTTGCTTTCTTTAGAACTCTTTGGACGTTTCTATGCACTTACAGAAAATATCCGTATAGATGTAGGGCATAACCCTCTAGCAGCAAGAGCCATAGAAAAAGCGCTTGATAAAGAGGTGGTACTTATCTATAACTCTTTAGATGATAAAGATTATGAAGAGGTGCTACGAACACTTAAACCTAAAGTAAAACGAGTGGAGATCATCCCTATCCATTCCCAAAGAGCAACAACTTTGGAAGCCATAGAAAAAGCACTAAACAAAGTAGGACTTGAATATAGCTACTTTAAGGGAGAGATAGACAAAGATGAAAACTATCTTGTCTTCGGATCGTTTTATGTGGTTGAGGCATTTTTGAAAATAAGAGAAAAAAACGATCGTCATCCTCGGGCTTGACCCGGGGATCCACAATTCAATCAACATTAAAAGCTATAGATCCCCGGGTCAAGCCCGAGGATGACAGAGGAAAAGAGAGAGAATGTACCAAAGTAACACCTACCAATACCTAGAAGAGCTAAAAACTACAAAGCTACTCATCTGTAAAGATGACAAAGAAGCAGTACAGATACGAGATGTGGCAATCCTGCTTGGGTTTGATACCTATGTTTTACCAGACCTTCGTGTGAGTGTAGGAGAAGACCTGCGTGCGTATGGAGAAGATGTGCAGTTGCTTTTTACGCAACTTGCATCATACCACCAATGTCAAAAAAAGAAAGTACTTGTCTCACCACTAAGAACATTACTTGTACCTTTTCCAAAACCAGAATTTTTCGCAGAAAAAACATTAGAGTTTGGAGATACTCTGAATTTAAATGAACTTAAAGATACACTCTATCAATGGGGCTATCATTTTGTGGACATCGCAGCACAAAGGGGAGAGGTTTCTTTCCGTGGAGACATCATAGATATTTACCCTATACATGTAGACAAACCATACCGTATCTCACTTTTTGATGAAGAGATAGAAGCGATTCACTACTATGATGAGGGAACACAAAAACGTCTTCCTGATGAGTTAGAGTCTTTGGAGATCACTCCTGCATTTTTAGCGTTAGACAAAACCCAACATGAAGCCCTCAAAAATAGAGTAGAACGAAGTCGTTACGATACGTTTGTGAAAGATATAGACTCGCTTGGTTTATGGCATTTGGATGATCTGGGGCAGAGTGCTTTAGAGCAGTTTGATGCAGTGTGGGCTAGTAACTTAGATGATGAGCTTAAAGAGGTATATGAACTTACAGAGCCACTAGTACCAAGAAAATCATTTTTACTTCCTTCTATCCCAGAGGGTAGCAAGTATCGTGACCTTGAAGTGGTAAATCCAAATAAACTATTGGAGTCGCATAAAGACAAAAAGATCACTATTATCGCTAAAAATGAAAGTATTGTTCGTGGCTCAGAACTAAGCTCTTTTGAAAATATAGAATTTGTTTACCAAGAGGGTATCGTTAATCTTCTTGGAAGTGACAGACTCATCATCTCACTTAACAAACCCATCAAGCGTAAACGGGTTAAAAAAGCCAGTATCATTTTAGATGAGCTTAAACCGGGTGACTATGTGGTACATGAAAACCATGGTGTGGGTATCTTTAAAGGCATAGAGAAACGTGATGTTTTGGGTGCCAGAAGTGAGTTTGTAGTGATGTTTTACCAAAATGAAGACTCTCTGCTCATTCCTGTGTCAAGCCTTGAAGTCATAGACCGTTACGTAGCTGAGGGTGGAGC
>SOIK01000257.1 GCA_004377245.1 Sulfurovum sp.
TGACATGTAAACATTTTGGAAGTTGTGGTTCTTGTGGGCTTTATGAGATAAGTTATGCAGAACAGTTAAAGCGTAAAGAAGAGAGAGTAAGTGGGCTTTTGGCTCCTTTTTATCAAGAAGCATTAGAAGTGTTCGACTCCCCTACATCACACTATAGAGCTAGAGCAGAGTTTCGTATCTGGCATGAGGGTGACAGGTGTGATTATGCTATGGGGAACATAGAAAAAAAAGGTGCTATCAACATAGAAGAGTGCCCTAAAGTCATAGAGCCTATAGAAAAGCGTATGTGGAAATTATTGGAAGAAATCAATGCTTCAACAGAAGTACTAAAACAGCGTCTTTTTGCAGTAGAGTTCTTAGCTACCACTACAGATGAGTGTCTTATTACAATGCTGTATCATAGAAAATTAGATGAGGCTTGGAGCGAAGAAGCAAAAGTCTTAGAGGCATCATTAAATTGTAAAATCATGGGACGAAGTCGCAAACAAAAGGTCATTCTTTCAGATGAGTTTGTGACTGAGAAGCTTGATATTGATGGTAAAACTTTTACCTATGTACAGTATGAGAGTAGTTTCACACAGCCGAATCCTACAGTCAATGTCAAGATGATAGAGTGGGCTATCAAACAGGCTAAAAAAGTAGGGCATGGAGATTTTTTAGAGAGTTACTGTGGACTGGGAAATTTCACCTTACCTCTTTCTCACTATTTCGATAAAGTCTTAGCAACTGAGATAAGCAAACGTTCCATCCATGCTGCACAGGAAAACTGTAAACTTAATGGTGTAGAGAATATT
This sequence comes from Sulfurovum sp., assembly GCA_004377245.1. Lineage (GTDB taxonomy): Bacteria > Campylobacterota > Campylobacteria > Campylobacterales > Sulfurovaceae > Sulfurovum. Next base: position 795 of record SOIK01000257.1, read on the forward strand.
ACTTTTGCAAGACTGGCTTCTGAAGAGATGACTGAAGCATTAAACGAAAAGAGAGAGTTTAACAGACTTAAAGAGATAGACTTGGAATCTTATGACTTTAGTACAGTATTGGTTGATCCTCCACGAGCTGGATTAGATGAGGGTACCATAGAACTCATCTCAAACATAGAAAACATCATCTACATCTCCTGTAACCCAGAAACACTGGCACGAGACTTAGAGACACTAACAAATACACATGACGTAGTAGAAGCAGCGATGTATGACCAGTTCCCATATACGGAGCATGTGGAAAGTGGCGTGTTTTTACAAAAGAAGTAAAAATATATTATAGAAGCTCTCTATGCTCCACCATCGCACAGAGGTTTTGCACCACGTTGATCCCTGCATCTTTGGCTTTTTGCGCAGCGTTATTATTGATGATACCGATCTGTGTCCATAAGACTTTGACATCTCCACGTTCTATGCAGGCATCAGCAACAGCATCAACAACTCCTGGTTTTCTAAAGACTACCACCATATCGACTGGCTCATCTATCTCAACTAAACTTCTGTAAACCTTCTGACCTAAGATAGTCTCTTCTTTTGGATAAACTGGGATCATCTTATACCCTACATCACGTAGGTATTTTGCTACTCTGTGGCTGTCTTTTTCCGGCTTGGGAGAAGCACCTAAAACAGCTATGGTTTTTGTCTCTTTGAAGTATTTAATGATCTCTTCACTATTACTATTGACACGTGGCATTTCACATTCCATGATTTATCCTTTGTTTTAATCCTATCACATAAATAGGATTGTGATATACTTTCATCAATTATTACCTAGGAAAGATAATGTTAGACTTAAAGAATATAAAAAAAGCTTATGAAAGAGTATCGGGTGTGGTACATCACACACCTTTTTCATATGCACCTATTTTGAGCCAGATAAGTGGATATGAGGTCTATCTTAAGAAAGAGAATCTTCAGCGTACTGGTTCCTTTAAACTTAGAGGTGCATTTAATAAAATAGCCTCATTGATAGAGTCTGGACAGAAAGGTGGTGTAGTAGCTGCAAGTGCGGGGAATCATGCTCAAGGTGTAGCCTTTTGTGCAAAATATTTTGGTATAGATGCAGCTATCGTGATGCCTGAGTCTACACCTTTAACTAAAGTACAGGGTGTCAAAGAGTTTGGGGCAGAGGTGATACTTCATGGGAGTAACTATGATGAAGCCTATGCCCATGCACTCACTTATGCAAAAGAGAAAGGCTATACCTTTGTGCATCCCTTTACGGATGAAGAGGTTATGGCAGGACAGGGTACGGTTGCACTTGAGATGTTTGAAGAGCAAGAAAACCTTGATGCTATAGTTGTACCTGTAGGTGGTGGCGGATTGATCTCGGGTATCTCTGTTGCTGCCAAGACGATGCATCCCAACATTAAGGTTATAGGTGTTTCAGCTCAGGGAGCACCTGCGATGAAAAACTCCTATGATGCAAAACAGCCGCTTGATACCACGTCTGTAAGAACCATTGCAGATGGGATTGCGGTACGTGATACTTCACCTATTACACTGGAGTATATCTTAAAGTATGTAGACAGTTTTGAGAGTGTATGTGATGATGAGATCGCTTCAGCCATACTTTTCTTGCTGGAGAAGCAAAAGGTGCTTGTGGAAGGTGCTGGTTCGGTAGGTGTGGCAGCACTGTTGCATGGAAAGTTGAACTTGCCTAAAGGCAGTAAAGTAGGCGTGGTGCTTAGTGGAGGGAATATAGATGTAACAATGCTTTCACTGATCATAGAAAAAGGATTGGTGAAATCAGCAAGAAAGATGAAGTTGGTAGTGACACTGGTAGATAAACCGGGTGCATTGCAGTCATTTACACAGATACTTACAGAGGTAGGCGCGAATATTGTTCAGATAGGTTATGACAGAACTTCTATAGACCTGGAGTTTGGTGATGCCCATGTCTTAGTAGCCCTGGAGACAAAAGGTGAAGAGCATCAAG
>SOIK01000081.1 GCA_004377245.1 Sulfurovum sp.
TACACTACGCACAGCATCACTATGCTCAGTAAAACCCCAGTCAACCATAATGTAGTCTATCTCAGCCTTTTTACTTGCCATTTCATCTCTTGGTCCATCACCGATGAAAAGTGCTTCGTTCGCACTCATCTCTAATTCATCAAGGATCTTATGCAACATATCTGGATGTGGTTTTCCCTGAGGTACGTCATCATAACACGCTATGGTGTCAAAATGACCATAGATATCCAGATGACTTAGTGACTCTATGGTAGAGCCTCTGTAGGCATTGGTAGCTACTGCAAGAGTACACTTTTTGGCTTTGAGTGTTTCTAGTAACTCTTTGATACCATCATAAAGTACCAACTCTTGTTCATGGTTTTTAGTATAGTACTCTGAAAACCACTGTTCATGCTGCGGTTCAAATTTACGTGCATGGTAAAATGTTTGTGCAGGATTAAGCGTATGATCATTGACTCGCTTCAGGATATACTCTTGACTCATAGGCTCAAAACCTAGGTTTTGGCGTACATAGTTAATGGCATTGGCTATGGTCAGTGAAGAGTTGACGAGTGTACCGTCCATGTCGAAAATGATAAGTTTTTGACTCACAACTTCACCTGCTTCTCTAGTCTACTTGCTTTGATGTAAATAGAAAGTCCTATGATGAGCGCAGTCACACCACCGATGAGATACACCGCATACAGTAGCTGACTAGGGTCAGTCAATGCAAACTTGAATACCAACATCAATGCCTCAATAGAAAGAGCAATGATAATGGACCCCAGGAAGCGTACCATAGTTTGATGGGTATCCCCGGCAGCATACCTCTTCTCTTTCCCTAAAACCTCTTCTTCAAAGATAGCTTTAACCAGATCAACAATGGCCAAAGAGAGAGTAAGCAAAATGGTGGACTTGAACATCGCATTGATGTCAATTTTGTCAAAATTCAGTCCAAAGCCCATAAAACTTTTTACACCTTTGATAAACAGAAGCAGTGCTACAGCAAAAAGTGCTACAGAAAAGGCAGCATATACAACTTTACTGATGCTACCAAATGTTGAGTCTATGGAGCTTGGATGCACCATTTTAAGAATGTTTTGAAGTGTTATGTCTACACAGATGATACATAAAAGGTTATCATCTTTGTCATAAAGAGGAAAGGTTGATGTGACTACAAGTTCATTACTATAAAGTGAAGGATATGGGTCGGTGAGCATACAACGATGCTCTTTGAGTGTTCTGTAGTAATAAGCTCTGTCGCTTCTGTCATCCCCTTTTCCAAAACCATTTAGTTTTGGGTTAGAAGAGATATTATCAACCATTTGGATACCATTACCGTCAATCGCATAGATCACTTCACTTTTAGGCAAAGCATTTTTTAGATTTTTGATCTTTTTGATGACACTCTCTAGCGTACCACCCTCCATACTTTGAGAGATATTACGGCTCATGATGTAACATAGATAAGCTCTAGCCTTAGTACGTATCTGCGAATACTCTTGTATCTCTTTGACTACTAACATTTTAATTTCCTTATAATGGTAATATTATAGAATTTTACCTACTACATCAGTAAATGAAACCTTTTGATTGATCGCAACCTTAGGAAAGATGCTCCCTTTTTGCGAAAATGTTACGATAGTTGAACCCATCTCAAACCAACCGAAAAGTTCTCCTCTGTCCAACCATAGATCATCATAGGTATAATGGTCCGGTTCTCGTATCTCACTGTTGGTTCGCACACGTTCTTCAAAAGAGACGACCATCTCACCTACATTCAGTGCACCCACCAATACAAGTACATGCATTCTGCCTTGGCTGTCTTCACACTCTATGATCACTCTTTCGTTCTCTATAAAAAGTTCTTGCATATTACGCAAAAGAGGAAAATTAACCGGGTAAAGCTTACCAGGTATATGAGTAAGAGAATGTACCCTAAGGCGCATCGGCATATGATAACGATGATAATCTTTAGGTGAGAGATAAAAGTTCATGAACTCTCCACCTTCCAACCATCCAGCTGCTGCTTTATGGTATTCACCAAAAAGCTTCTCAATGCTGTAGCTCATCCCTTTGATCTGATACGCTTTACCGTCTTTGATCGTTCCAGCATCTGTAATAAGCGCATCCGCAGGTGAGATGAACAGATCTTCATCCTTCGGCAATGCTCTAGGTGTCTCCAATGCTCTAGTAAAAAGCTTGTTGAGTGTAGGATAAGTGCTTGGCTCTTTAAACTCACTCATATCGAGTCCCATAAGCTTCACATAACTTTTATTAATAAAATTCTGTATAGGTGTCGGAAAAGCTTTGGAGGCAAACTTTCCAAAACTATTTGCTATCACAGAAGTAAAATGTTTAGACATTTTTTTCCTTTGTATAGTACTTGAGTGCATCTTCCATAAGTGCAATATGGTAATTCTCCTGATAGTTAATAAAGTCAAAAAACTTCGCTAACTCCTGACTGTCTTTGGCTACTGCTTCAGAGAGTTTTTTACACTCCTCTTTTGCTGCAAGCTCTTCATTTATCCCATCTTTAAGGAATTGTACCACATCATCAACCTGATACAGTTCTTTCATCACGATACGAGGCACAGCAAGCAGACCCATCTTTGCCATCATATCACCAAAACTCTTAAGATGGAAGAAACTCTCATCGATGAGTATCTGGAAGATCCTATTCATATATGCATCATCGCTATGTGCTTTGAGATAATTGTATATCATGATCAACTCATACTCTTTATAACTCTCTTCAAAAAGGAAAAGTGTCAGTGCATCTGTAGCTTCCTGTGTCAACTCTA
>SOIK01000062.1 GCA_004377245.1 Sulfurovum sp.
AAGAGGAGTTTGCCGCAAAGACTATAGTCAAGATCAACACTACAAAAAATATGAGGAAGCCATAAAATAATTTTCTCAAAACGATTGTCCTATTTGAAATTGTATACCATACTGTGATGTATCATGTACGTTAAACCCTACATCAAGTTTAAATGGTCCTATAGGCGTCATGTAACGTACTCCTACACCAGCTGATGTAATAATCTCCCCTGAAAAATCATAACTATCTGCACTTAACATTGTATTATCTGTAAACACTGCACCATATATATCACCCCAGATAGGATAATCTGCTTCAAAGGAGAGGTTTGCCATGGTCATGGCTCCCTCTATACTATACTCTGTAGGAGAGATGATAACTCCTATCTCATTATATCCATAAGCACGGTTAGAAAATGATCCACCGGCAAAAAAGAGTTTTGATTCAGAAAGCCCGTCTGAACTTCCATCTATTAGACCTACTTTTCCTACTACAGCAAGGGTCAAATCACCAAGCGTATGGATAGCCCTTCCCTCTAAAAGGGTTTTAATGTAATCAGTCGCATCTTCATCATACGCTAAACCATACTCTAAATAAGCAGAAAGATAATAACCATATTTTGGATTGAGCTTAGAGTCTCTTCCATCATAAATAATATTTATATAGGGGTAAAAAAGTAAAAAAGTCCCTTCATTTATCGCACGAGTCAACTCTTCATCCTCTTTAAGATTATCCAAAAGTGAAATATTGATATTTTCTAAACCCAAACCAGCCCTCAGCATCAATTTCTTATCTGTGTAGCCTAAGAAGACTCTTCCATACCCTTTTTCCTCTATAAAACCTTCATATTCTAAATTCGAATATCCTACTTTAGTACCAAAGTCAATATAATAATCAGAAATGTCAAAGAGTGCCGGTCTAAAAAACTCTATCTCCGCTAAATACTCTTTATCTGACCAAGAGGCTTTTACTTTAAATTTTTGTGCATTACCTAAAAAATTCTTTTTAATATATTGTGTCCGTAGACGTGGACCTACAAAAGTATCATACCCTACACCCACACAATAATGATGACTTTTTTCAATCTCGGAAACAGTGATATCTATAGGTACCACATTATAAAATTTTCTATCATAATTGATCAACACTCTATCAAAAGCATCTAGCCCATAAAGACTTGAATAGGTATCTTTGATCAGTTCATTACTAAATCTTTCTCCCTTGGTAGCCCTAACCCTTGACTCTACGATCTTTGCATCAATACTCTCCAAACCTTTGACTGAAACCTCTCCAAAGGTACAGACACCACCTTTTTTTAAGAGATATTTTAAATCTACTTTATGAATATCCAGATCAACATATGCCTTGGTATCAAGATCGTAACTACAATATCCATCTTTGAGCAATGCTTGAATAATATTATTTTTAATAGCGATAAAATCTTTGGCTTTAAATATCTCTCCGTTCTTTACTGTAATTAAAGTACTAAGATCATAGTCACTACTGATATTAATATCATTTATCTTTACAGGTACATTCTCTTCAATAGTTACATCAACTGTAGTATTGGTCTCTTTGATGCTGAACTTTGCATCGTAAAAGCCTTCTGAATCATAAAAACTTTTTAACGAAGGTTTTAAAGTAGGAAGAAGTTTATCTTTAATTTTAGGGATATCCTCTTTCCAAAACTGAAAAAAGCTTTTGCTATCGACACCTATAGCATCTTGAAGTGTCGCTTCATCAAACTGTTGTTGTCCTGAAAAGTGAATGGTATGTGTAGAGAGTTTTATATCCTCAGCAAGAAGTGAGGTAGAGAAGAACAATATAGTAAAAAGTATCCATTTATGATGCATGATAGAAGATTCTCCTAAAAGATATATTTTATCAGAAAGAGACTAATATATACTTATTTAAAAGTTATAATGTACAGACTAAGCTGCATGAAAAAAAGATGGATATTTTAACTCAATAGATCTTTTACGCTCTGAAGTGGATCTTTCCCCTCTTCTATCATCGCATATACTTCTTGTGCGATAGGTAGATAAATCTCTTTTTCTTGTGCTATTTTATGTAATGCTTTAGACGCGGGAACACCTTCTGCTACTTCACCTAACTCTTCAAGTATTTCATCCATATTTTTTCCTTTTGCTAGACCTAGACCTACTCTATAGTTTCGTGAGAGTATAGAGCTTGCAGTGAGGAAAAGGTCACCTGCCCCTCCCAAAGAGAGAAAAGTTTCTGCTCTTGCTCCAAAGTATTCTCCAAAACGTGACATCTCAACTAAACCTCGTGAGATTAAAGCAGCCCTGGCATTATTACCAAGTCCCAACCCATCACAAACACCACTGGCAATAGCAATGACATTTTTATAAGCACCTGAGACTTCTGCACCTACCACATCATCACTCACATAGCCTTTGATAAAGTCAGGTAGATGATCTGCATAGGTTTGCGCTAATTCAGAGTTCGTAGAGCTTATCATGAGTGCCGTAGGAAGAGATTTTTGTACTTCTGCGGCAAAAGAGGGACCTGAGATAAATGCCAATCTTTCATTTGGTACAAACTCGCCATAGATATTATTAAGAAAAGCTCCGGTTGAAGTCTCAATACCTTTGGCAGCTACCAAAATCTTCTGTCCTCTGTCTTCAAAATTCTTTTCCATCCACTCTCGTACAAATTGTGTAGGAATTGCCATCACCAAATACTCTCTACTCAGTGCTTCATCCAAGGAGACAAAATTTTCTATCTCTTTTACTGTACGGGAATGAATCACCACATCATTATTTTGACTAAACGCATGGTA
>SOIK01000256.1 GCA_004377245.1 Sulfurovum sp.
TTTGGTACACAGTGTGACAAAAAAGAGGCCTTTAAGATCATGGACAAAGCCTATGATCATGGGATCAACTTCTATGACACTGCAGAGCTCTACCCTGTACCACCTGATGGGAAACTTGCAGGCATCACTGAAGAGTGGGTTGGCGAATGGATGCAAACTAAAGCGCGTGACTCTATCATCCTTGCGACTAAAGTTGCGGGTGCTGCGAGTGGTTGGTTCATTCCCCCTATCCGTCACGGCTTAACAGCTATAGACAGATTTCACATTCAACGTGCTGTAGAAGGAAGTTTAAAACGTCTTAAAACAGACTATATCGACCTCTATCAGATGCATTGGCCAGATACCATTGTACCCATAGAAGAGTCACTTGAAGCGTTTGATAGACTGGTAAAAGCAGGTAAAGTACGTTATATGGGTACCTCCAATGATACTGCCTATGGAACAAGTAAAGCCTTGATGACTTCTCAGTACAAAGGATTCGTACGATTTGAATCCATCCAAAACAACTTCTCTCTACTCAACCGTAGATTTTTAGATGAACTCTCTACACTTTGTAAAAATGAACAAGTCTCACTGCTGCCCTACTCACCACTTGCAGGTGGAGTACTGAGTGGGAAATACAATCAAGCCGGAGAAGCCAAAGGAAGATTTACAGACTATCTCAAATCATCCAACAACAGACAACGCCTCATGGCACAACGTTTCATGAATGACAAAACACTTGCATCCACACAAAAATATCTAAAGATAGCTGCCGATGCAGGTCTACATCCTGTCACACTGGCTACAGCATGGTCAAAACAGTTTGATTTCGTTGCTTCTACCATCATCGGTGCAACCCACACAGAGCAACTCGATGCCTCACTCGCAGCGATGAACCTGACACTCAGTGATGAGATCTTAAAAGCTTGCGATAAAGTACATGAAGAGATACTCTACCCTATGGGATAAGAACTCGATGCGTTTAAAATCATCATTTCATTTTTTTTGGAAAGTAACAAGACTATATGACACTATCTAAAGAGATCGCATCAAGTTTTTGAGATATTTTTTACATTAAGTAATTACTCTGTTTTTACCTAACTGTTTGGCCAATAACATTTTTTGATCTACTTCGTCGATAAGTTCTGATATATGTCGTTGTGATGATGACTCATCTATCTCAGGATGAATATAGCTTACGCCAAAACTTGCAGAAAAGTACAGCGATTTCCCACCTTGATTGATATGTTTCATTGCAAAGGTGGAACATATTTTTTCTGCAATCGCTTTTGCCTCATTTAATGTAGTTACAGGAAGTATCAAAATAAACTCTTCCCCTCCAAAACGTATTACAAAATCCGACTTTCTTGTGGAACCCATTAAGACATTCGCAAACTCTTTTAGTACAACATCTCCAAAAACATGACCGTAGTGATCATTGGATTTGTTTAAAATCATCAATATCACCCATAATCAATGCAAAACCGGTATCAAGGCTTTTTGAGAGTTCAAATTGTGTTTTAAAAATCTTATCTAAAAGCTGTTTGTTCAATACTCCGGTTAAAGGATCTAGCGATACATGATCAGCTTTTTCCAAACTGGATTTTGCTTAGGTTTTAGGATCCAGAGAGAACATCACTCTATCCTAACGAACTTCTTAAGAGGTTCTTTTGATAACTACATCCCCTCTTCATGTATATTATTCTTAAATATTTTGCATATATACAAGGGGATTAATCTTTTTTTTACTCAACTAAATAAGAACTCAAAAGGGCTTTTTTATTAACAAGGTTTTGGAGAAAGGCTTTCTCAGTACTTTCTCTTAGTATTTTCCCCATTTCATCAACCGGCATCGGTTTGGCATACAAATATCCCTGAATAGTGCTGCATCCATTTTTCACTAAAAACACTTTTTGCTCTTGCGTTTCAACCCCTTCGGCAATAACACGTAGATTTAAACTCCCTGCAAGAGCAATCATCGCTTTAACAATAGCTATATCTTCCTCATCATCAGGAATATCTTTTACAAAAGATCGATCAATTTTAAGTGTATCGATAGGAAGACGTTTGAGATAAGATAGGGATGAATAACCTGTACCAAAATCATCAATCGATATCTCGATACCTAATCGGCTGATCTCTTGAAGCGTTAGAATCGTTTGTTCAGGATTTTTCATAACCTGACTTTCCGTCACCTCTATTTCAAGCCATTGGGGTTGACACATCGTCTCTTTCAACATCATCTCTAACATTGAAATAAAATCATGTTTTTGAAGTTGTAACATAGAAAGATTAATGGCTAAGCTTCCTGGATTCAAGCCCTCAGCATACCATTTTACCATCTGTTGCATACCTCTTCTCAATATCCATTTACCCAAAGGGATAATCAATCCCGTTTCCTCCGCAATAGGAATAAATTTATCAGGAGGAATAAACCCTTTACTTCCGTCTTTCCAACGTATCAAAGCTTCCATTCCTATGATCTTATTACTCGCTCCATCGATTTGTGGCTGAAAATAAAGCATAAAGTTTTCATCTTTTATAGCCTGACGCAGACTTGATTCTAATGCCAAACGTTCAAAAGCTTTTTGTGTCATATCTTCAGTATAAAAGCTATATGTGTTACGTCCATCATTTTTCGCTTTGTACATTGCTGCATCAGCATTTTTTAAAATATCATTAGCCGTATCAGCATCATCAGGATAGATACTGATACCAATACTTACTGTAATATAGATTGTATGTCCATCAATGACAAGGGGATTATGCATACTCTGCATCAGTTTTTGTACAATATCCGCAACGATAATTGGGTTGTGTATATGATCAAGTATCACTGTAAACTCGTCTCCACCAAAACGAGCTATCGTATCTGTTTTCCGCAGCTGAGTTTTTATCCTCCGTGCAACCTCTTTGATGGCCTCATCACCACATACATGCCCAAGTGAGTCGTTGATCTCTTTAAACCTATCCATATCAATAAATAAGACAGCAATCTTATGGCTATTGCGCTTTGATTTTTGGATTGATTGATTAAGTCTGTCCAAAAAGAGTAGACGGTTAGGAAGTCCAGTTAAGACATCATGATAGGCTTGATATTCTAGAGCATCACGTTGTAGTTTCAAATTCTTTTCATTTTCTTTTTTACGCGTTATATCCAGATAGGTACCTAAGATACCAAACATTTTTCCATATCCATCAGTCAAGGGTACTTTGGATGTAGAAACCCATCTCTGTGTGCCATCTTTGTCTGTTAACGGTTCTTCAACATTAAGTTTTGCAATGCCCGTATCCATAACACTTTTGTCCAATGCACGATATAGATCAGCCTCATTTTTCCATGGCATATCATAATCATCTTTCCCGATAAGGTGACTTTCATCTTGCAGGTTTGCATCCTGAGCAAAAAGATTGTTACCACCTAAATATCGTGACTCTAAATCTTTCCAAAATATCCTAATGGGTATTGTGTTAATAATACTTTTAAGTAAAGCACTCTCATTTCGAATTTGCTTTTCAAGTTGCTTCTGCTTAGTAATATCAAAAGTGGTTCCAACTAAATAAGTAGTCTGATCCTTTGGATCAAAAACAACTTTACTTTGAACTTGTACGAAACCGATCGAACCATCTTTTTTAATGATTTCAAACACACCCTCATAATGGCTCTTTTTTTTAGTCATAATTAGATCTATTGCTTTGCGTAGTTTTTCTTGCGACTTACTTGTGAGACGCTGTGAAAGCTCTTTATATGTGGGGGTGAAACTTTGAGGTTCTTCACCAAAAATACGAAATACTTCATCATCCCAATGAAGACGCATAGAGGGGAATGAGGTCGTCCAACTTCCAAGATGAGCAATGCTTTGTGCATTAGCTAGTCGGGCTCTACTCTCATAAAGTTTTGCATTATCTATACAGGCTTGAATAGCATAGACAAGTTTTAGATTTATCTTTATCAGAGATTTGAGTACAATATCATCAAGTGGATCACCTGATTTTGTCAATACAAAGTAACCAAAATTCTCTAGTTCAAAAAGATAGTAATATTGATCACCAACTTTATCCGTCAAAATATCACGATCACCATTATAAAACCTCTCTTCAAGCGCTTGTACAACAGAAACATACTCTTCGTTGTTGATCAATATTTTTGGTTTAGCGTAGAGCAACTCAGACATACCGCCACGCTTTTGATATATAGCCGCTGAAGAACAGTTCAGTCTGCTCAACATCACTCCTATACTTTCATTAAGCATTTTTTTAAGCTCAAGCGTATTCCCTATAGACATTGAGATTTCATAAAGTGCCCATAGCAGCGGATTTTTATCCATGACCTATATGTCCTACCACAGATGTTTTATTATAAAATTCCAGATAATCTCTACCGTTATTGGCAATTTCACCAAATGTCAATGCTCCTACAAGTGGCATATTGCCCTTATAGACTGCTTTAATTTCATTATCAAAGTCCTCTTCCAAAAATAGTGCACGTGAGACACAGTCTATAAACAGGGTAAAATCATTTTCAAAATTCATATTTTTTTGACTGATATCTGCAGCATCCTTTGCAGCTTTTATCAATGCATCACTGTTTCCCTGTAAGATATCGACATAATTACCCTCTTCTATGTTTCCAACACAGACCATTTCCGTACCATTTAAGATAATCGGGTCACGTACTATCTTTTCATTGGAGACAGTGTTAATACCAAAGGGAAATGATTTGGCAATGTTAAAAAAGTTATTTTCATTGATAGGTTCAGAAGTGTGTTGGTCTACGACATCTTTATAGACCTTAAATGCCGGTCTATAATCGAGTTCTTTGACTATGGTAGCTTCCGACTTGGTTACCTGGTAAGGTCCGCTGATACTTTTCCAACCATGATTAACACCTATAGAACTTGGACGTTTCGAATAGGCATAAACCAAAGCATCTTGTATTAGTCCATGGTTGGTAAAGAGTGAAGGTTTTTGTTCAAAACTTAATGACCCGGAACCTCCGCCGATATAGTTTATATCCAGACCATAATTGTCAAATAGAATATTGACACATTTACCAATATTTTTTGTCAACCCATCTACAACAACAAACATGGTTTTGACAGATTCATCAAAATCACCTATCTGTTCTTCCATATCAGCATCCAACTTATCATAATTTTTTTGGCTGATGTCTTTAATAATATTGACCTGCATTTTGTCATTAAGACCAATAAAAATTGTACCTTGATCATATTTCTTGGTATTATAAATGATAGAGGGGAAAATACCACCTATGATAGATATAGTATGTTTCAGAAGAATAGGATCAATCAACTCTTTTTTAAACCCATTGGCATCACATGCCAAAATCATAACAGACTCATTTTTAGAGCTGAGTATATCAATGTTGCTGGTAAAACTTTCTATGGAACCTGTTGAATCAAAAATAATATCAGCCATTCTATGCCTTTATATATAATGCGTAATTAGTACTGTGGGGGATCTAATAAACTATAGAATAGCATTTTTTCTCTAGAATATTTGTAGGAATAATCCTACGTCAATTCCAATTACTAAGACGTAATGAAAAAAACAGCGGGCTGAATCATAGTTTTTGATTATAGTTCACAAGATAGTCATCAATCAATTTAACTTTCAAACTTCTACGCATTCCCTGATGTGATTTTATAAGCTTTTTGAGCTGCGTAAATAATGAGTTGATAGTGTTGGATATATTTAGCTCAGGATGGTTTTTATAGGTGAAAAGATAAGATAAATTTCTTCGTAAACTCTTGTAGGCAGCCATTAGTCTTCGATACCATGAATCAAGCTTATTTTCAAATTTTGTTTGAGTAGTAGAGGTTTAATCTGAATACTATCTTTTTTAAATCTCTGGAGGCTTCAAGAGCCTTAAATAAGCCTCTCTTGCCATCTATTACAATACCATTGATAGTGAATTCCATAGTAATCAATTCATCTTTTAGATAAATATAATCCTGGATCTTTTCAGATTCAATATGTTTCCATATGAGTATCTCTTTGCTTATGGCATCTTTGAAAACAAGTACACCAAATTTATCTTTCCTTCTGCCAAAGAATGTTGCATCTGCAACTATTGTTACGGTATGCGGATTGTATCTTTGATAGGGTGGCTCATACTCTACTCTTATTCGCTTGCTTCTTCTTGAACAGCTTCAACTACTTCTTTTACTGGTTTATCGACTGTTTTTGCTAATATCTCTACATAACATTCTGTAGCACCCGTTGCTTTTACTGCGTCAAGTGCTTTGATAAGTTCTTCAAATTTAACAACTTCTGCGTTGTCTGAAGTAGTACCTATTTTACAGTCAAAGTCCCAGTACATTGTAGCTGCATCGGGAAGCTTTTTCTTACGTTCACGTTTTACATACTTACGAATGTCATTTTTTACTGCTTCGAGTACGCGGTCTTCGTGTTTTTTTTCGTCTGTTAATTTAAATATTTTTTTCATATTTTTTATCCTTCTGCTTTATTTCTGTTTCTATTACGATTGCGGTTTCTGCTGTTACTTCTTGCACCATCACGGCTACCCCCGTTGTTAGCATGTGAACTATTGCTACGAGGGCTATTACGTGAGTTACTATTACGTGAATTTCCACCTTGACGTTTACCGCCCCCTCTTCCATTTTGGATAGGCTCTGCCTTGATGTTAGGGTCTGGAGTAAAGGCTGGGATGTCTACTTTTTTTATCTCAGATTTGATGAATTTTTCTATATCAAAGAGTAATTTATGCTCATCAATACACACCAATGAAACTGCCTCACCACTCTGCCCTGCACGCCCAGTCCTACCGATGCGATGCACGTAGTCTTCTGGTACATTTGGAAGCTCATAGTTTACCACATGTGGAAGTTGGTCTATGTCTATCCCACGTGCCGCGATGTCTGTAGCCACAAGTACACGAATTTCATTTGCTTTAAAACTAGCCAATGCTTTGGTTCTAGCCCCTTGGCTTTTGTTTCCATGTATGGCAGCTGCACTTATGCCATACTCTTCAAGCTGTTTAGTCAACTTGTTTGCACCATGTTTAGTACGAGTAAAGACTAAAACCTGTCTCCAGTCTTTAGCTTTTATGAGCTGAGAAAGTAACTCTCTTTTACGACCTTTATCGACGTAGTGAACCACTTGGCTTATCTGTTCTGCTGTGGTATTTTGACGAGCTACTTCTACAAGTACAGGGTTATTAAGTAGTCCGGAGGCTAATTTTTTGATGTCGCTTGAGAATGTCGCAGAAAAAAGCAGTGTTTGTTTCTTTTGTGGCATGAGTTTCATCAGTTTTTTGATGTCATGGATAAACCCCATGTCAAGCATACGATCCGCCTCATCGAGAACCAAGCACTCAAGAGCTGAAAAGTCTATGCCCTTTTGTCCTGCAATGTCAAGTAGTCTACCAGGAGTAGCGATGACGATATCTACACCTTTACGGATGGTAGCTAGCTGTGGGTTTATACCAACACCACCGAAAATAACAGTAGAAGTGTATGGCACATATTTACCATATGTCTTAATGCTTTCGGCCACTTGTGCAGCAAGTTCACGTGTAGGTGTAAGCACCAAAACACGTATCTGTTTTTTCTGCATTTTAGGATGAGTCTGAGAAAGTCTTTCAAGTAGTGGCAAAGTAAACCCTGCTGTTTTACCTGTACCTGTTTGAGCCGCTGCTAATACATCTTTTCCTTCAATGATGACTGGAATAGCTTGTAATTGTATAGGTGTAGGCGTATCATAGCCCTGATCTTTAATAGCTTTTAATAGAGGTTCAGATAACCCCAAGTTTGTAAATGACATTGTATTTTATACCTTATTGAACGAGCCTACCATCTGTATTGTGAGGTCGGTCTTAGGCTGAGTTAGTGTTTTTAGTTTATGAAGAAAAATTTGAGAGTTGACCGATGTACGCTTAAATTATGTGGAATTATAGCGTAATTATTGGAAATTAGCATCTCTCAAAAATTTAACTTTTGGGAGATGCTCCAGAACTACAGAATATAGACTCTAAAACTGCTTTTCTAAAAAAGGAATGATCTGCTTTTTACGGCTCATCACACCCTCTAACCAAACTTCACCCTCTTCAAGCTCTACATTAAAAGCATTTTCGATCTTTTCACTCTCATCACTGATCACAAGTAGTTGTGACCCTACTTTCATGATATCAGTAAGCAAAAGAAGCACACTGTGTCTTTCACCCTCAATTTTTAGTTTTTTCATATCTTCATGAAGGTCAGCTTTCATAGCGTCAAATACAGAAAGATCAACAACCTCTAACTGTCCTACACCTATGGTATTGCCACCCATGTTAAAGTCTTTAAAGTCTCTGGTTACCAGTTCTCTAGGAGTTGCACTGAGTACATCAGACTTCACGATGAACATCTCCATACCCAAGGCTTTATAGTCCTTGATCTCGGCGATCTGTGCTAACTCTTTACAGGCTTTCGTGTCCTCTTTAGTACACGTAGGTGACTTAAATATAACCGTATCACTCAAGATAGCACACATCATCATACCCGCTATCTCTTTTGGGATCTCTACCCCGTGGTAATCATACATCTGTTTGATGATAGTGTTTGAACAACCCACCGGTCTTATCCAGCACTCTAATGGAGCAGCTGTTGTGAGGTCACCTAATTTGTGATGATCTACTATACCGAGTATGTTTGCCTCTTTAATATCTTTTGGACTTTGCGCGATATCTGAGAAGTCTACCAGATAGACATCTTCACCGGAAAATTCAGTTTTGAGTTCTGGTGCTTCATAGCCAAACTTCTCAAGTATAAATGCTGTCTCAGGGGTGATGTTCCCTTGTCGAACAGGGATCGTATCTTCACCCAGTTGGTTTTTGAGGTATGAGAGTGACAATGCACCTACAATAGAGTCTAAATCTGGTGTTGTATGTCCAAATATATATGTTGCCATGATGTTATTTCCTGTATCTTTTTGGGTATTATA
>SOIK01000034.1 GCA_004377245.1 Sulfurovum sp.
TCTTCCATGTTTTGCATTGCATTTCTAAGTGCCCATACTTTCTGAAGTGTTTCAGGGCTTACCATAAGTTCTTCTTTTCTTGTACCAGACTTCGTTACATCTATCGCAGGGTAGATACGTCTTTCAGACACATGACGACTAAGAACCACTTCTGAGTTACCTGTACCTTTAAACTCTTCAAAAATAACCTCATCCATACGGCTTCCAGTCTCTATGAGTGCTGTTGCGATAATGGTCAAAGAACCGCCCTCTTCTATGTTCCTAGCCGCACCAAAGAATCTTTTTGGTTTATGAAGTGCATTGGCATCTACACCACCTGAGAGTACTTTACCTGAACTTGGTGTTACCGTGTTATATGCACGTGCAAGTCTTGTGATGGAGTCGAGCAAGATAACAACATCTTTACCCATCTCTACACGTCTTTTGGCTTTTTCTATCACCATTTCGGCTGTTCTTACATGGTTTTGTGCAGGCAAATCAAATGTTGAAGCATACACTTCACCTTTAACAGAACGTTGCATATCAGTAACTTCTTCTGGTCTCTCATCTACAAGAAGTACCATGAGTGATGCATCTGGATTATTGTGCGTAATACCATGTGCAAGCTCTTTCAGAAGCTCTGTTTTACCCGTTCTTGGAGGTGCAACGATCAAAGCTCTTTGTCCCTTGCCTATAGGAGTAAAAAGATCAAGCACGCGACCTGTCATCTTCATAGGGTTATACTCAAGCTTGAGTTGTTCACTTGCATAAAGTGGTGTAAGGTTATCAAAAAGAGGTCTCTGTTTAGACTTTTCAGGCGCTACATAATTGATAGCTTCTATCTTGAGGAGTGCATAATACTTCTCTTGATCTTTAGGAGGACGTACTTGTCCTGTCACGATGTCACCGTTTCTCAATGCAAATCGTTTGACTTGTGTACCACTTACATAGGTGTCATTGCTTGTATTTGCAAAGTTTCCATCTATAGAGCGTAAGAAACCATACCCGTCATTCATCACTTCAAGGATACCTGTGTAGAGGATGAATCCACCCCGACTTACTTGTGATTTCAAAATCTCAAAAATGAGGTCTTTACGCTGAAACTCATTTGGGTTTTCAACTTTTACTTCTTTAGCGATAGTCACTAGTTCTGTAAGTGGAAGTTGTTGGAGATTTTCAATTTTGTAGCCATCTACTGGTACATGTGTTCTGCTTTTTCTGCTAGCGTTAGATTTTTTAGTGTCGCTCATGGTTCCTCTTGTTTTTGAATATGAATATAGAATGGAGATATACAATAGCCATCAATCTACTATCGTGTAGTAATGCTATTATAATCCTTTTTGGCTGAAATGTCAAACTTGACGTTAACATAGTTAAAATCTATAAATAAAAGAATATAATTTAACAGAAGAAAACAACAACTCAAGGAATTAGCAATGTCAGTTGAAACACATATAGAAAAAGTTTTAAAAAATATCAAAAAGTGCAGTCCGGGTCAAGAGGAATTTTATCAAGCAGTGCATGAAGTACTCTACTCTTTAGTTCCCTTGCTGGAAGAAGATGAAAAATATGATATCCATAATATTTTAGAACGTATCGTCGTACCTGAACGTACCATCATTTTTCGTATCAACTGGATAGATGACAATGGAGAGATCCAAACAAACCTAGGGTACAGAGTACAGTTCAACTCAGCTATCGGGCCCTATAAAGGCGGTCTTCGATTTCACCCCTCTGTCAATTTAGGGATTATCAAATTTTTAGGATTTGAACAGATCTTTAAAAATTCACTTACCGGACTGCAAATAGGGGGTGCCAAAGGAGGGAGTAATTTTGACCCCAAAGGCAAAAGTGACAATGAGATCATGCGTTTTTGTCAAGCCCTCATGTCCGAACTCTATAAACATATCGGTGAGACGAAAGACATACCTGCCGGAGACATCGGCGTAGGTGCAAGAGAAATAGGCTATCTTTTTGGACAATATAAAAAACTCACAGGTAGCTTTGAAGGAGTGCTCACAGGAAAAGCTGTCAACTGGGGTGGTTCCAACGCGCGAAAAGAAGCTACGGGGTATGGTTCTGTCTATTTTGCAGATAATATTTTAAACAAATATGACAAAAGTCTGGAAGGTAAAATATGCTGTGTATCCGGTTCCGGGAATGTTGCCATTTACACTATAGAAAAACTTTATGATATGGGCGCTATCCCTGTAGCATGCAGCGATAGTAAAGGGACTATTTACCATGAAAAAGGTATTGACATCAACTCACTCAAAGCCATTAAAGAGATAAACCACCACTCTCTTGAGGTTTATGCTCAAGTACATCCTGACTGTGTTTATACACCACTAAGCCATTATCCGGAAGGGCGCCATATGACATGGGACATTCCTTGTGACATCGCATTCCCCAGCGCTACTGAAAATGAACTGAATCTTGAAGATGCCAAGAGATTGGTTGCCAATGGCTGTATGCTGGTCAACGAAGGAGCCAACATGCCGACCACTCCTGAAGCAATGGCTTACCTGAAAGAAAATAATGTATGGTTTGGACCAGGAAAAGCAGCCAATGCAGGAGGGGTCACCACCTCTCAGCTTGAGATGAGCCAAAATGCAAGTATGGCTAAATGGAGTTTTGAAGAGGTTGACATCAAACTACGTCAAATCATGCGTAACATTTTTGAAACTGCCTATGAAACCTCAAAAGAGTTTGGCTGTGAAGGTGATCTTGTATCCGGAGCAAACATCGCCGGGTTTAGAAAAGTAGCTGATTCGATGATAGACCAGGG
>SOIK01000031.1 GCA_004377245.1 Sulfurovum sp.
GTAAAGGCTATCTCATCTTCTACTTTGAGCCAGATGTAAAAAGTAGCTTCAGGTGCATCTACTCCCAAAACTTCTTTGGCTACTTCAAAGTTCTTCTGATACTTTGCTCTAAATCCATCTACATGTTCCTGATCAGCCCACGCTACTGCTGCCGCATGTTGCAGAGGTAGTGGTGAAGCACAACCTACATACGTTCTGTAAACCATATAGTTTTTCAGTATCTCTGCATCGCCTGCAATAAATCCACTTCGTAATCCAGGGGCAGAAGAGCGTTTAGAGATAGAGTTGATCACAAGTACGTTCTTAAAGCGCTCATTACCCACTTCTATACTTGCATTCAAAAGTGAAGGGAGTGGCTCATCCAAATAGAGGTCAGCATAACACTCATCATTAAGCAGTACAAAGTCATGTTTAAGTGCCAGTTCAACCCACTGCTTCAATGCATCCATCTGCATCACTGAAGAAGTAGGGTTATTGGGTGAATTTAAGATGACAAAATCTGCTTTTGCCAGTGCTACCTCATCTACAACAGGTTGAAAATCATTAGAAGCATTTAGGTTCAAGTAAATCACCTCAGCCCTACATGCTTTTGCTGCACCCTCATAGATCTGATAAAAAGGATTAGGAAAAACCATCACTGGATCTTTAATATCATGCAGTAAAAACTGAGGAAAGTTAAAAAGTACTTCTCTTGTTCCAAATGTAGGAATGATCTGTGCATTATCCAATGTGAGATTAAATCTATTTTGAAAATACGTCAACATCCCCTCTCGTAAAATAGATTCTCCAGCTGTTTTAGGATACTTATTTAGTAGTGATGCGTTCTGGTTTAATGCATCCAAAATAAACTGTGGTGTAGCAAACTGTGGTTCACCTATAGTCAAACTTAATGGTGCATACTCAGGGCTTGGTACGATATCTTGAAGTAGGGTATTGAGTTTCTCAAAAGGGTAAGTTTCAAAGTTCATTTATGCTCTATTATCTTTATTTAATATGAAGAGGATTATACCCTACTTGGGGTAAACTATAACTTTGTTATAAAAGCGCCATCATTGATATGTTTACGCACTTTATCTAATGCTGTTTTTGCACTCTTTTTATCTTTATATGCACCTATAAGTACCTTATATTGATTTGAATGACGTACTTTATAAGGCAATCCTAAACGTTCAATACGTAATAGATATGCTTTACTGGGAACTTGAGAAAACAAACCTACTTGAATATAATACTTTTTAAAAGAGCTTGAGAGATGACTCTTTTGCTCTTGAGGTATTTTTGTTTTCATCGACCATAATGACGTATCAGTAGACTCTTTTTTGACTACTTTTCTAGTGCCACTACCCTTATATTGTACCAACCATTTCATGATCTCATTTTGTAATTTAGCACCACGGTATTTTGCCTTAGAACTATTGACAAACACCACTACAGTATAAAGCTTCCCTGAACGTGCTTTCACATATCCACCGATATTTTTAACTCTCTTCAATGTACCTGTTTTTATCCATGCACGGTTTTTGACTATGGTTCCTCTAAAACGTTTTTTTATCGTTCCATCTACACCTGCTATAGAGAGGGTATGCATCCATCTTTGTCCATAGCGACTATAGGCATGGTCATAGATATCAGCTAAAATCTTTGCAGACATTTTTGCACTGCGTGAAAGTCCACTGCCATTGTCTATTTTCAGTCTTCCTTCACCCAAAGCACCTCTACTTCTTAAAATGTATTCAACAGCTCTTCTTCCCTTATCTACGGTAGAAGGAGCCCCATTGTCCTTTGCACCTAAAAGAAGTAAAAGATGTCTGGCATAGAGATTATTACTTTTTTTCGCTGTTTTAGAGACTATCTTTTCCAATGGTTTCGAATGGTGCGTAAAAAGCTCTTTGGCATGGGAAGGTATCTTGTGTAAACGTAAGTCACCTTCTACCTGGATACCACTCTGGCCAAGCTTCTCTTTAAACGCATAATAAAATGATCTATAGGGCTTTGTCACCACTTTACAAATGTCACGTTTTCCACATCGTTTTGAGATTTTACCTTGAAGGAGTACTATAGGTATCACCTGACTTTTGTCTACCTTCACAGCTGGCCATGAGTATCTACCTTTACAAGGTTTATTTACACGTTGTAGTTTGTTGACTACTCTATAGCTGTGATCTACCGTTTTTTTTGTAACGCTGTTTCGATTTGGTGTCACACAAATAGTACTGACACGTTCGTTGAACATCATTGCATCAGGCATGGCATTATAGGGACTGTAAGGGTATTGATCAAACCCTGAACTATCTTTCGTCCCTACTTTAAAATAACTACGGTCTATGACAATATTACCCGTGATTTTTCTAATACCTTCTGCCTGTATATAAGAGACTATCTTCTCCAGATCTTTTGATGAAAGGGTAGGGTCACCAAACCCCTTTACAAGTAGATCACCTTTAAGGACTCCTGCACTGAGTCTTCCTGTTGTATAAAATTTTGTTGGCCATCGGTAGTCAAACCCTAGTTTCAGAACAGCTGCATAGGTCGTCAAGACTTTTATCATAGAAGCAGGTGTTCTGGTTTTATCTGCATTAAGGGAAGCGATGACCTTACCCCCTTCACCTACTTCTTTAATATAGATACTTATATCTTTTTTCGCAATGCCCGACTTCTTTATCTGCCCTTCTATCCCTGCAGGCAGTGCATACAAGTAAAAAGAGAGTGCGAAATACCATAAAATAAGTTTTTTCAATCTCTCTCCTTATACGCTT
>SOIK01000150.1 GCA_004377245.1 Sulfurovum sp.
ACTCTCCGGTTTTAAGGTCAAAAGCACTCACACCATGCCAATGTTCTTTAGTCCCCTCGGCTATCTCATAACCCTTACCTTTTGTCGTTTGGGCATGTATGATCACGGGTTTACCTAGGTTTTTCGCTACTTCCATCGTTTCGATAAGAGATTCGATATCGTGTCCATCTACAGGACCTATATATTCTATGCCAAGTTCTTCAAAAAGAAGCCCTGGCGTAATTAAACGCAAAGATTCTTCAAATCGTTTTGCTATATACGTTGCACTTTCCGGTAGATGCTCTAGTACTTTTTCTGTCCCTTTTTTCATTTTTTGGAAAAAGGGACTTGCCATGCTTTGAGAAAGGTATTTACTTATAGCCCCTATAGGTTTAGCAATACTCATTTCATTGTCATTAAGTATGATCACTACAGGATATTTTCTATCACCTAGCTCATTGAGTGCTTCATAGACCATCCCTGCACTCATGCTTCCATCACCGATGAAAGCTACGGGAATTCTATCTTCACCTTTGAGTGCTATGGCTTTAGCTGCACCCACTGCAAGTGAAATAGAAGTAGAACTATGACCCGCCACATAGTAGTCATACTTGGATTCACTTGGCTTTGTATAACCAGAAATTCCACCAAACTGACGCAAGGTATCAAAGCTGTCCCAACGGTCTGTGAGAAGCTTGTGCGCATAGGCTTGATGGCTGACATCAAAGATAAAGGGGTCTTTGTTCACATCAAAAACTTTATGCATCGCTACAATAAGATCTGTCGCTCCCATAGTTGAACTCAAATGTCCACCATTTTTACTTACAGTGTCCAATATCTTTTGTCTGATATCTTCTGCTAAGGTATTGAGCTCTTCTATGGTATGTGATTGTATATTCATCGTTTTACTTATCTCTTTTTCATATATGCATTTATTAATTTTTTTGTAAAAGTGATATGCGTATCATCATACGCTAAACCCAACGCTTTTGCAAGTGATTTCACCTCTTTTTTACTCACTGGTTCAGAGACTATAGTCTCTGTATCATTTGCAGAAAAATCTTGTAGAACAAAAGGTGTCACTTCTACTTCACTCGCTTTTACCACTTCTACTTTTTTCAAGCAACAACCTCTTTAAAATGTTTAAAAAAGGTATCGTTCTGTTTTTGCGTTCCGATAGTGATACGCACTGCATTCATTCCATAAGAAGCCAAATTGCGGATAATTACACCTCTTTGAAGTAATGCATCTGAAATCTTTGTTGAATCTAATTTCTCATCAAATAGATAGGTAATGAAATTTGTATAACTATCGATAAATCCTAAACCATTTTCATTTGCAAATACTTCATAACGTTTAATTTGCTCTTGGTGAAGTGCGATAGACTCTTTTACAAAACTTTCATCTTTACATGCTTCTATAGCTGCTGCCAATGATAATGTAGAGATGTTGAATGGAGGTCTCATCTTATAAAGTTCTTTTATAAGTCCTACCTGTGCGATACCATACCCTACACGCATACCACCTAAGCCGTATGCCTTGGAAAACGTACCCAAATAGATCACATTTTCATAACCTAACAGGTCATTTGGTGTAATAGCATACTTTGCATCTTTTGCTGCAGCATACTCCATATAGGCACCATCAACAACTATGATCGAATCTTTGTGCATTGCCTCAATCATAGCCAGAACCTCTTCTTTACTTGTAGCATCACCAGTAGGATTGTTCGGTGTACAAATGTAGACGATCTTTGGTTTATGCATACGGTACGCTTCCATGAACTCATCATACTTATGTTCATAGCTGGCTGTACGAATAACTTTCGCACCCATCTGTTTCGCATAGATCTCATACATAGCAAATGTCACTGCAGACATAAGTACTGAAGAGTCTTCATCCAGCACTGCACGTGATATAAACTCCAGTACTTGGTCACTTCCTGCACCGATGATGATATTCTCATCTGTTACATCGAACTTGCTGCTCAACGCAGCTTTGAGTTCGAACATACTATCATCAGGATAAAGATGTGCTTTTGTAGCATTTGCCTTAATGGCTTCTGCTACAGCAGGACTTGTCCCTATGGGATTTTCATTTGAAGCAAGTTTCACTACATCTTCAGGTGCGATGCCAAACTCACGTACCACAAGTTCTATAGGTTTCCCTGCTTCATATGTTTTTATATTTTCTAGTACTTTATTAAATCTTATCATTTATTTCTCCTTCAAAAGAAGCAAAGCTCCTTTTAAATTCCTCTCACTAAAGCTACGCCTTTGGCGAGAGTTATTATATATTTTATTCATATTATATATCATCAGCCTCTTTAACATACGAGCCCAATACTTTTATCACATCTTTATTTTTTTCTAAAATAGGTCGGATCTCTGCATCATCTTTATGTCCGTTAAACTCTAAAAAGAAAATAGACTTACCTTCTACGATATGTGATTTTATTTTTGTCAAATTAACATTTGCTTTTTCAAAATCATTCAGAAAATTCACCAAAGAACCCGGTTCATTTGAGAGTCTTGCAAGTATCGATGTCTTATCGGCACCTGAAGGTTGGTTTTCAAAGTTAGAGATGATGAAAAACCGTGTTTTATTGTTGATATCATCTTCGACATTCTCAAAACGGATCGGAAGATTGTTTATCTTGGCTGCTACAGAAGGACAAAGTGCTGCTGCATCTTCATCTTCTCGTGCCAATTTTGCTGCTTTGGCTGTAGACTCAACAGGGATATGTTCTATCTCATCCAATCCT
>SOIK01000199.1 GCA_004377245.1 Sulfurovum sp.
CATCAACTGCATCATCAAACGCTTTTTTATGTTTTACCACACCCTTAAGTGAAGCATTACCTAAAAATGAACGTCTTGAGGTAACTTCTTCATTTGATACACTCTCTTGTGTCTCATTTTTTTGTTCTACATGATTGGTATCTAACTGCTTATCTGAAAAGCTGGACAAAACAAAGTTTGCCTCTTCTATACTCTTTTCTATATGCTCAAAAAGCATTGACGCTTCATCATAAGAACTCAAATCTATGGTGATAGCCTCTTCACTTGCCAAAGCCAACGAGATCAAATGTTCTACACTCAACACAGAGACACAAGGTACATTTATCTTAGGAGATATCAATCTCACTTTAGACTCTAAAAAACTAAAGAAGAACTCTGTAGTTGAAAAATCTGACATTGAAAAAGCTTCTGTAGGACATACACCTACACAAGCTGCAGCTTCCACACCTGTAGAAGCCGTAAAACTTGGAAGATTATCAACCAAAGAGATAGAGTCTGGACAAGTATCTATACATTTTGTACAGTTAGAAAACTTACTTGCAGCTCTAACACAAGAGGCAACATCAAAATGTAAACCCATTATTTATCCGCAGCAGGAGTAGTGGCACAATGTTGCGAGAGTTTTTCATTGACATATTCAAAGTCACTTAGTAAAAACTCTAAAGCAAGTTCAGAACCATCGTGGTAGAGTGGTGTACGTGATTCTCTTTTAGCATTGATCAAAAAGAGTGGTGTCCACTCAAGAAGATGCTCTTTTAAGAAAGCTCTTTGTACTTCAAGAAGTTCACAAATACCCTCTTTGTCATCTGCCTCTAACGCTTTTTGAAGTGCAGTACAAAGCATATACATAAACTCTAACTCTACACCAATATGGTCAGCACTTACGACTCTGGCAGAGTCAAGTTCTACACGGAAATCAAGATCATTATAGAGTTCAACTACGGGGTTGTCTCCACCACTCTCTATCATCTGATCATCTCTAGTATAGAAACTCTCATACGGCACAAGGTGCATCAAGAAAAGGTTAGTAAAGTCAACATTATAATACTGTTCTATCAACTCACTGTTTGAAAGTTCTTTACGTTTAGACCAGTCTCTATAGTTAGGAAAAAATGAAAGTAAAGTCTCATCTTTTTCAATATTCTCCAAAAATGCTTCATCTACTTCTACAAGCATCAATCTTGAGATCAATGCATAAATTGCTATACGGTTTTCTATCTCTTGTTTCATTAAATCCATTATTATTCCACTGTTTCTTTCGTTTTAATTATTGGCACTATACCACTTTCAAGATAAATAAGTAATAAGAAAATTAGTTATCTGGAAAATTGCATAAAAATACTGTGCTGCTAAGAGAAACTTATTAAAGCGACAAGTCGCGTGAGCCCTCTGCTGAAGAGGACACAGCGTCAGCGTAACCTTTGGAGCTTTGCTCTAAAGGTGTCCTATATCAAGTAAGTTCTACTTGATATTTACTGAATACGCTTTATGAGACAATGGCACAGCTGGACGTTTAATGTGCTTAGGACGTCTTAATGTATCACTGCTATCAAGTGGACGAGTCAATTTATCTCTCCATGCTTGATAAACTTTCATATTGTTTTCATAATTCACATAAATGTCACCAATTTGGTCATCTTTACTTGCAAGCTCCATACTAACTTTTTGGTGCCATGCATGGTTACCTGCAATTGGATCCGGGTGTGAAGGAGCCACAGCATTTTGCCATGAACCACTCAGACCATCCCACCAGATGTTATCGAGGTCTTTGTTGTACTCTTTAAACTGCCATGAGTCTTTGTTCTCATTCATACCATCATCGATACCTTGTGTTGGTTTGAGTGTACCCTCTTTACCATCCATAGTCATCTCATACAATGGTGCACCAACACCCATGATACCGAGCTTATGCTCAAATCCTGGAATATCTATTGCATTTTTAAGTTTCCATCTACCTGCGTGGTGAGAACAAGCTAAAACACCTGGCATTGTACCTTCAGTTGGTACAGCCATAGCGATGAAGTAACCTGACTCAAGACCTGAGACTGTATCTGAGATAGTTACTTTAACAGCATCTCCTCTTTTGATACCAAGTCTCTTCGCATCTTCAGTATAGATCCACACTGGGTTATGGTTTTGAGAGATCTCCATAAGGTGTTTAGAGTTTACTGAACGTGTATGAATATTGTATGGCAATCTAAATACTGTATTCAATGCGAAATCATTCTCTTTTTCCATAAAGTCATGGTGTACTTGTGTCACCAAGTGCGTCATTTTCTTTCTGTCTTCTTTGTTTGTCGGATAGATAGGTATAGCATACTCAGGCCATTTCCACTCTTTAAACCACTCACAATAGAACTCAAGTTTCTTAGAAAGTGTATGGAACCCTTGCATAAGCTCACCATCAATTTCAATACCGATCGCTTTTTTCTCACCATGTTCATGCTCGACAAGGAGTGTACCAAATTGGTCTTTTTCTACTTCACTTTCATGATATTCATGACCATGAGAAATATAAGTATCACCTACTTTCTTAAGTGGTCTCTCTTGTGGTTTGAAGATGTTATCTTCTTCCAACCATGTACCTCTGTCTCTCATCATCTCATAGTTAGGATACTTAGAGTCAGGATAAGCTGCTTTTGCTGCTTTTTTAAGGTTAGGAAGCTTGTCAAATGCTGCTTGATACCACTCAGGGATCGTTACGGCTCTTGTAGGATCTTCTTTAGAAGCCCAGTACTTTCTAACACCTAATGAACCATCTGGATCCACGTAATGCGTCATCATATTAGCCCAGAATTCTACTTCTTCCCAAACTTCACCAAGACCTGCTTTAATGTGTGCTTCAAGTGTTGCTCTTGTTGGATCTTTTGGTTTCCAACCCATTTTTTCAAGTGCAACTCTAAGTGCAGGGTTTCTGAAACTTAACCATCTTGATGGTTGTGTTGCTTCAGAATGTTGATCATGTCTCTCACCTGCAAGACCTACAGGAAGGATAAAGTCACAATACCAGTTTGTCTCAGACCATGTTGGTGAGAGGTTAAATGACATTTCAATTTTATCTTCTCTTTTGAGTGCTTCGATCCATCTAAATCCGTCTGGGTTGATCCATACCGGGTTATACATACGAGGGATCCAAACAGCCAATTTCTCAGGAACTTTAAGTCCTTTAGAGTTCCACTTGTTTCTCCACTCATCATCTAAAAGGAGGTGAGGCATGATATGACTCATCTCATAAGAACTTAGTGGATACTCTGGTGGCCAAGCGATTTCATTCCATACATCTACTTTTGGTGGTCTTTCTCCTGCTTGTGCAGCTGCATCACCTTTACCGTTGACAGAGATAACATGCCAGTGGTGTAAGCCTACACCACCTTTATCACCAGCCATTGCTCCACGAAGAACAAATGGTAAGAATCCTGCTCTCGCGATCATCCATCCACCTTTATGACCGATCGATCCTGCTCTCCAGATATATGTTGCCACTCTAGCACCTGCATCGATGAACATATCATAAAGTTTCTCTACGATTCTTTTCTCAATACGACACTCTTCAGCCACAAAGTCAAGTGTATAAGGACTATACATCTCAGCGATCATCGTAATGAAATCTTCATATGTGTCACCCTGTGGCACAGATTTGATATACTTTCTCTCTACAAGGTATGCTAGATACTCTTTGTCTGCCATAAGTCTATCCCAGTTCACCCAGTTTTTCACAAATTCGTGATTCACCAAGTCTTCACCGTTTAGACCTTTTTCATTCAAGATTCTGTTTGCAAGGTAGAGATAGAGTGCTGTCTCGGTCCCTGGCCAACAAGGTACCCATAGGTCTGCCATACCAGCAGAGTTAGAGAGTCTTGGATCCATAACAACAAGTTTTGCACCTTTTTTACGTGCATCAGCGATACGACCCGCTGCCTGTTGGAAATAGTGACCTGCATCTGCTGCGTGAGAAGACTGAAGGAAGATCAACTTCGCATTAGACCAATCCGGAGAGTTTCTATCATCGTTTGACCACTGGATCGTACCTTGTCTCGCACCTGCAGAACAGATGTTTGTATGAGAATCATACCCATCAAGCCCCATAGAGTGTGGTACACGGTGACCGAAACCATTTTCGTTTGGACGACCTACGTGGTACATGATCGATTTCTTAGAAATTTCATCACCTTTTTTAAGTGTATCGTGCATTTTCTGCCCGATCTCTTTCATCGCTTCATCCCAAGTCGTTCTTACCCATTTACCTTCACCTCTTTTAGAACCTGGAGCTCTTTTAAGTGGGAAAGGGATTCTATCTGGATCGTACATTTGTGACTGAGTCGCATAACCCTTAGCACAGTTTCTACCACGGCTACCTGCATGAAGCGGGTTACCCATGTATTTACGTACTGCAAGTTGTCCACCTGCTTTATATGTAGAAAGGTCAACCCATGCAGTTAGACCACATGATGCTTCACAGTTTGAACAAGATGTAGGTACAAGCATATATTCAGTAGCTTTGATCCCCTCAGGGTTCTCTGCACTCTCTACACCGTTTCTACCTGTTCCACCTCTTTTCCAGTCATTTCCATCTAGCTCAGTAAAGCTATCCCACTCTTCAAGTGGCGGATAGAATGAAAGTGTCTTAGGTGTAGGGGTAAACTTGCTGTCTGCAACAGCCGGTGTATCCGCTACAGTTTTAAATACACCTGCAGCAAGTGTTGCACCTGCTACAGAGTACGCTGTACCTTTAAGGAAGGTTCTTCTACTCTCTACAAATTTTCCTTCTTGAAAAGTAGTTTCTTCATTATTCATTGATTTTGTCATACATATACTCCTTAACTCAACGGTAGCATTTGTGGAATTTTAAGCCATACATCTTTTGCAAGATATAGCCCTACCAATGCTAAAATAGCTGCAAATCTAAGCAGCGTTTTATTCTCACTCTTCATGTTGCTTACAGCCAGGAAGAATGGAATGATAAATCCAAGAACCATACCAAACCAGAACTCTACATTATACGAACCACCTGAGTGAACGAATGCCAGTGTAGCCTCTGCTTCAGCTGATTTGAATGAGAAGAAATACTCACCCATATACATCATGAAACTAAAGAATGTGGCGATCGCTAAAATAAGTGCCAGATCTCTTCTAGTCTCTTTACTCCAAGAATCAGATACCAAGATAAGTGCCGATGAACCAGCCAATAGTGCTGCCCACATCATTTGCATTACCTCTGCCGGTGCTTGCCATAACTCTCTCGCACTTGACTCAGCCATAATGATCGCTGTATAGAGTGTCACTGGAATCGCTAGGAAAACAACAAATGGGAAGATTTTCTCATAAAAACCACTGATCCCTCTTACTGATTTTCCAACAGCACAGTGCTTTCTGAAGTCAGGGAATGCATCAAATCCACCGATAAGCATCATCACTGTTACAAGTCCTGTAAAGAGTGAAGCCATCCATGCACCTACGGTGATCGCTGAAGTCCAGTTCGGGTGCAAGAAGATGTTGATCATTCTATACGGTTGGTGAAGATCCACCAAAGTAAAGAGTAAGAACACATTCAAAGCGATGAATGAGATAAGAGGCATGATCCATCTAAGGTTCGGCATCTCCTCTTTTTTATGTCTATAGAGTAAGAATGCTCCTACCAGGATAACACCAGTACCGATGCTTTTAGCCCACATATTCAGTGTGATCATCCAACCCCAGATAATACCTGGAAGTGCAACGTCCAGTGTTACAATTGCTTGTGTTGCATGTATTGTATTTTCTACCATCTTAGTGACCTCCCTCTTGCTCATGTGACTCAGCATCTGTTGCTGACTCGATCAAACTTTTATTATCTAACTTTCCATGCCCTGTAAACGGAGCTAAAAATCTATCTAAAACACCGTGGTTTTTATCGCCTACAGCCTCAAGATGTGTAATATTGGTAAAGAGACTATACCCTTCGATTCTCTGATGTGCCAGAGGATCAAGTGTATAGGTACCTCCACCAACATAATAGTGTTTAGGATTTGTATGTTTTTCAGGTTTTCTTACTTGAATACCACCTTGATGCCCCATGATGTATTGTGAAATGTGACTTGTGTCATCTTCCACATCACCAAAGATGTTCGCTTCAACAGGACAGGCAACCACACACGCTGGCATCATACCACTCTCGATACGGTGTGCACAATACGTACATTTGTCTGCTGTGTTTGTCTCTGGATCCATGTAGATCGCACCATAAGGACAAGCCATCATACAACCTGCACAACCGATACATCTTTCATTATCAACATTCACAATACCATTTTCCAAATAGTGCAATGCAGATACAGGACAGATACGCTCACATGGTGCGTTCTCACAGTGGTTACAACGTAATGGTGTAAAAGATCTTGATGCATCCGGGAATGTCCCGATATCAATATATTTTACACGTAAACGCCAAGAGCTAAGTGGTACTTCATTTTCCACTTTACAAGCGATTTCACAACCTTTACAACCCATACACAGGTTAAGGTCGACTAAGAAACCTAATTTCATACTTCCTCCTTGATATTAATTCTCATTATTTTACCTATTTTGTTTAATAAGTTTTTTTAATACGTCTAAATTGTATTGTATAAACTGTTAACTTCAAATTATTTTTCTGAGAAATGTTGTTTTTTACACAATAATGAGTAAAAAAGAGTAATTTTGTTTAGAATTAAAATTATACTTCAATCATTCTCATAGCTCTGATAAAAGAAATGAATGTTTTAGTCTAAAAAGCTGTCAGTATCACCCTTATTCAGGATGATATGACCAATAGATTACTCAATAAGACCAGTTAAAATTTTATCCATACTTTCCTGTGCCTCATTAAGTACCTCCAATGAATCCTTATCATCTATTGCCATCGAAGAGATCCAGTTATAGACAGAAGGAAAAGCTAAATGCATATTATTATCACCTTTCTTTTTATACATATAGAGTGAACATGGAGCATAAGCACCTGCTTCCGGACGTACCTTTGCAACGGTATAGATAACTGGGAGCTTACAAATAGAATAGACATCATAAAAATCATATGCTTCATATTTGCTCTCATCAAAGTCATAGTTTAGATCATTAAAACCAGCCATTACAAAACCATTCGTTGCAAGTGTCCCTTCAAACTCCATCTGGAATCCCTCTTTCTCATCTTCCCACTCTTCAGGATCCATCTCCATCTCATAACTTGACACCAATGGACCTGTTGGGTTCTGCACTGTATACGGAATTGTTTCAAACTTTCCTTCAGGCATTGCACTTTTAAGTGCCTCTTTTACCATTTTGCCTACTTTAACCAATGTTTCATTGTCTGCTGGTATTTTTAATATCTTTGCCATTGCTTCAGGTTTCAGTGATGCAACCGATATCTTTTTATCACCTTTTTTAGTATAGATAGACATACTCATAGGAGAGAACATTCCCACGTTTGGATACTCTTTTACTAAAGTTAAAGTTGCTTCTTTACTAAAAAAAGTAAAAAGATTATAGACATCAAATGTTGTCTCTTTAAACTGTTTTTTAAATGGACCATTCATATCTCTGTTTGCAGAGATAAAAAAACCTGCTTTTTTAAACGCTTCTTCAATCGTCGCTGGAGTGATCTTTCCATCTGCATTGGGCGAAGTGAATATCTGAATATCTTGTGTTGTTTTTTCTACCTTGACTTCTGCACTCTTTATGACCTCTTTTTGGCTCTCTTTAGCCATAGCACCAGTTATTAATAACGAAGCTACAACCAATCCTTTTATGACAAATTTCATCTTTTTCCTTTGTATTAATTTACTATGGACGAATATACGTCCAACCACTTTTCTGACGCTCGATCAACTCTACGATACCTGCCGTTACTATCTCTACACCTTTGAGTAACTCTTTCTTATCAATCTTATATGTTGTCATTGTATTTCCACATGCAATAAACTCTACATCGTAAGTCATTAATGAACGCACTCTTTTTTGTATATCCTTATCAAAAAAATAAGCTTTGCTTAAAAGAGTTTTTATTCCTTGAGAGTAGCACACTATTACTATTTCACATTTCTCTGGACCATAGAACTTCATCACATTACTCGCAGAGGAAAGCACATGTGAAATCTGATGTTCATCTCCAGAGGTTATAGGGAAAATGAATTGTCTTGGGTTTTCCAGGCTAGGTTTTGGTTCTGCAAATTCTGTATCTGCTCCAACAAAACTACATAGTAAAAAAATACCTAATAATATTCTTATCATTTTTGACTCCTTTTTGCTATTTTTGCCTCTTTAAGTATCTCTAAAAAATCCTCTTTATTCCAAGAACCTGGTATACGCTTTATCATTTTTTTATCTTTGTCGATAAAAAAGAAAGTAGGTGTCATGTCTGCTTTAAGTCCTAAAGGTAATGTTGTTTTTCCAACATCTACAGAAACAGCAATAAAATCTTTTTGCAGTGCTTGAACCACTTCATCTTCTACTAACACCTCTCTATCCATTTTTTTACAATAATGGCAGTGTTCAGAAGTTGCTTTGATCATAATGATTTTGTCTTCTTTCCCTGCTTTTTCAAGAGCAACATCAAAAGTCTCGTACTTTACACTTTTTTCTTTTATTAACTGACTTTCATAGTCATATAAAAATTCACTTACTGCTTCTATCTCGTCCTTACTTAGCTGACCTTTCATGCTTGGCATTGTTTCAAAATATTGAATCACTTCAGGCATACAAATACTCTTTTGTTTATCTGGATGTATAAGATAATCAGCTATAAATGCTCCTACTTCCATACGATGGATATCTTCATCACCTTTAGGATCACCTATTTGCTGCTTGAGTCTAAATGAAAGTT
>SOIK01000047.1 GCA_004377245.1 Sulfurovum sp.
GCACTACAACAATTGGGTGCCATAGAAGAAGTAGACGGACTATGGAAACTAGGATCTCTCTATCGTGCCGGTAGACTTTACATAGGTACAGACGGTAGAGGATACGTCGAAGCAGAGTTTAAAGAGCAAAGAGACCTGCTTGTAGAACCCGATGATCTTTGGGGTGCCAAACATGGTGACGTGGTCGTTGTTAAACGTATCATTGCCAGACGTGGACGTGCCAGTGGTAAAGTAAAACTTGTCATAACCAAAGCCCACCTCTTTACCATCGCTTACACACACAGAGATGAACAAGATAATTTCCTTATACTCAATATCCGTACAGGAGAACCTACACACGCGGTGATGGAAGGGATGGACTTAAAAGCTTTTAAACTAGGTACGGTTTTAAAAGTAGATGTGGATGACGACAAAGTCTTAGAGGTTTTTGGTCATTTAGGCGATGCCAGAGTAGATGAAAAGATCTCACTTGCACTTTATGAGCGTGAAGATGCTTTTCCGGAAGAATGTGTCACAGATGCACTGGATATTGAATCAGAAGTGACAAGAGAAGAACATCCAGACCGTATAGACCTGACCCATCTTGACTTCTGTACCATCGATCCCATCACAGCAAAAGATTTTGATGATGCTATCTATTTTGACATGGAAGCACATACCCTTTATGTTGCCATAGCTGATGTAAGCCACTACGTACCCTTCTTTACCCCTATCGATAAAGAGGCAAAAAAACGGGGCTTCACCACCTACTTGCCACACAAGTCTTTCCCTATGCTCCCACGTGAACTGAGTGAAAATATCTGTTCACTTAAACCCAAAGTAGACAGACTTGCATTTGTAGCCAAGATAGAACTGGACAGAGCAACACTCAAACCTCTTAAAGAAGAGTTTTTTGAAGCGATCATTCACTCAAAACACCGTTTTAACTATGAAAATATAGACAAAATACTTGAACATGGCACTGAGGGCATTACTGATACAGTAGCCCAGATCTTGACATGGCTGCTTCCTCTACAAAAAATGACTGTTAAGCTACATAATGAACGACTCAAGTACGGCTTTGACTTTAGAAGTGAAGAGGTCAAACTCAGCATCGATGCTGACCATCTGCTTATAAGCACACAAATAGAAACAGGGACACCATCGCATTCACTCATAGAAGAGTGTATGTTGCTTGCCAACCAAGCAGCAGCAAAACGCTTTACAGGGGAAGGAGACAGCATTTTCCGTATCCATGAGCCACCACAGCTTGTCAAAACCGAGACTTTACTTGCAGAATTGGCTGCGATAGGGCTTTATGTGGAAGAGTATGAGGACGCCCCCTCTCTCATCCGTGCGATCCAAAAAGAGGCAAATAAAATGGGTCTAGCTTCAGAAGTGGATGCCATGATCATTAAGTCTCTGCGTCGAGCCGCCTATGAAGCACATAATATCGGGCACTTTGGACTTGGCTTCAGTCACTACAGTCATTTCACTTCACCGATACGTCGATACTCTGACCTCATACTGCATCGCCTCATCAAAACACAACTCAGAGAAGATGAAGAAGAGGCTGGATACCTTTTGCGAAACATAGAACCACTCTGTGCCAGAGTCTCTGAACTAGAACGTGAAGCTACCAAAGCAGAGTGGGATTTCAGAGATAGAAAATTTGCACGCTGGGCAGAGACACAAAAAGGTCTCTTCTTTGAAGCAGAAGTCATAGAAGCAGGAGAAGATGCAAAAGCTGTTCTACTGGGGGACATTGAAGGTATCACGGTGCATCTAAAAGGTGATAGTATCCTACTTTTTGATAAGATTCGTGTGATGATCACAGAAGTCAATATCCCTCAGGCAATTATAATGGCAGAGCTTGTGAACAAATTAGAAAAAGATGAAATGGAGCTTTCATAATGTATTTTATACCACACTGCTACCTGCTACCTGCTACCTGCTCACTTGAAACTCTAAAGGAGTTTCATTAATGTATCAACGAGAATTTGACCAAAAGCTCAAACAGTCCTTTCCAAAAGCCGTACTCCTCTACGGAGACAACAACTACCTCATAGACTACTACATCGACCTCTATAAAACCAAACTTGATGCAAAAGAAAGCATGCTTACACTCTACTACGATGAGTGGAATTTTGAGCAGGCTAAGAACTATTTGTCTCAAACCTCTTTGTTTGGAGGAACCAATCTTGTGGTGGTGAGGCACGATAAAAAGATCCCTAAAAAAGAGTTAGATACTCTTATAGAATTGGCAAATAAAAATGCTGACAACTACTTTTTGTATGGTTATGAAGGTGCCGCAAAAGATGCAAAGAGTATGACTGCAGCCTTTACTGAAAAGAAAGGTGGGGTTTGGGTACGGTTTTTTGAACCAAACATCCGTGATGGCATCGCTACACTGCAACAAAAAGCACAAAAAATACAACTAGACATAGACCACTATGCCCTACAACACCTTATGCTTCTACTTAACAACAACCTAGCTCTTTGTTCCAACGAACTAGATAAACTTGCCATACTAGGCATAAAAGTAACAAGCAAAGATATCGACAGACTTGTTTACTCTACCGCACCTCTAGCCACAGAACAACTGCTCATAGACCTCTTCAACAAAAAGCCTATCACTGCAACCATCACTAAACTACTTGACTTGGGAGAAGATGAAGCATCACTGTTACGTTCAACACAATATTTCGTAAACCAGATCTTCCTTTTTCATGCCTACATCAAACTCAACGGACA
>SOIK01000203.1 GCA_004377245.1 Sulfurovum sp.
GTATATTAGCTCTATTTCTATAGATAACCATTGTGGGTAGCTGGTAGACATCATACTGCTCTGCCAACTCAGGTGACTCATCTGTATCTATCATAAGGACGGAGACATCTTCAAACTCATCATCTACGTCTTCAAGCTCACACTCCAACGCATGACAAGGGTCACAAAATTCCGAGCCAAATTTTAAAATAACTATCTGCTTTTTATCAAACTCTTCTGTCAATACCTGTTCAAAATTATCTTCATCAACTTCTAAAAATGCCATTTAGATTCCTTCTTAATATATGGATTATTGTATCAGATAAACTCTAAGAGAGACACTGACTCTAATAATATGCTATACTTATAAAAAATATGAAAATAGTAGAAAATGGCAAAGAAAAAGAAAAAATATCTTATAAAACTAAACAACAAAATACGAAACTACTTTAATGGACTTCCCTTTGATGAAGGCGTAGCTACACTTGATGATGAAAAACTCATAGAGCTTATCATGCTTCTAGAGATCACCCTTCCCTCTCATACACGTGAAGAGATGATGAGAGCCATTAGACGCACTTGGAGTGAGGAAGGTGCCGGTACGAGAGAGATGATAGTCTCTTACCTAACGCAGAGCTATAAAGCCGTACATAAAGGAGGAAGAGACAAACGTCCTCCTTTAGACAAAGTAGAAAAGATCCTTCAGCTCTTAGAAGATGTTGAACACAGCAAACATGAAGAGAACTTGCTTCTTGAAGCATTTATAGACGTGAAGAGTTCTAAGATCACTGAAGATAAAGTTATCAATAAACTTGGATACCTGCGTATGAGAGAGCGACTTCGTACACTTGAAAAAGCTTTAGAAGTTGAGTTCAATGCCATGAATGAAATGGAGTTCTACCACAGCTTCACTTTTGCCTTAAAAAGTTTCGACTTCAACAAGTTGCTTTTATGTACCACAGACACCCTGGAGATGGATGAGTTTTGGAAACTGAACGATGAAGAGATAATCACCAGACTTCAAGCTATAAAAGAAGAAACCATAGCCAAGAAAATGGTAGACATAGAAGACTTCCTTATGTATACAACAGAGGGTAAACACCCCTACTTGATGGAGAAAGAAGTAAATGCTGCACTAAAAAGTATGCCGCCTGAGTCTATGCTCTATCATGCACCCATAGAGCTAGGAACCATTGAAGAGATATTAACTAATATTAGTGATAAGTATGAGGTATTTGAAAGCACAGATCATATCATCATAGAGAAAGAAAAAAATCACGATCTATTTGGTACAATACTCTATTATAATACCTCTGTATCGTATGAAAAACCTTTCTTTTACAACCTCATTTGGAGAGGTGAAGAACCACCGGTAAAAGAAGATATCAATCGTGTAAATGATGACCTTTTGGCACACTTTAAAGTAGCGGTCGATGATGTACTTGAAGAGATGCAAGAACTTAGTGAAAAAGTGGATGTAAGTGATGATACTCTCCATGAGTTCATCGTACGTTTTGTAGAGCCCGGGGTACGTTCATCTGGTACACTAAAATTTAAAGAGAAGAGTAAACGACGTATACTCTTTCACTTTACAGAGTACATCAAACCCCTGCTGGCTAAACAAAAACGTGAAGAGCTGCTTGCAAAGACCATCCGTGACTTTAAAAACCTCTTCCCTCTTGCACGTGAGCTTAAACGCAAAATAGTCTTTAATGTAGGACCTACAAACTCCGGGAAGACCTATGCTGCACTTAAAGAACTAGAGGCTGCGACAACTGGCTACTACCTTGCACCTCTGCGTCTGCTTGCACTTGAAGGCTATGAGAACCTCAAAAAAGATGGTGTGGCTGTTTCTCTCATTACCGGAGAAGAAGAGATCATAGACGAAGAGTCTACACACATAAGCTCCACCATAGAGATGATGAACAGCGCTGTGGATGTCGATGTCTGTGTTATAGACGAGATACAGATGATAGCCGATCGTGACAGAGGCTGGGCTTGGGCAAATGCCCTCATAGGAGCACCAGCCAAAAAAGTCATACTTACTGGGTCTAGCAATGCCCTGCATGCAGTAGAAGAGTTGTGTGCGTACTTAGGTGAGGAGTTGGAAGTCATCCACTTTGAGCGTAAAAATGAACTTTCTATGATGAACAGACCTACTTCCATGAAAAAGATAGAACCTCAAACTGCTGTTGTTGCCTTTTCAAGACGTGATGTCCTCTCACTCAAACAGCAACTCTCAGAGCGGTACAGTGTTTCTGTAGTCTATGGTAACCTCTCACCTGAAGTCAGACGCGAAGAAGCCAGACGTTTTAGAGAAGGTGAAAGCCAGATACTTGTCTCCACCGATGCCATAGCCATGGGACTCAACCTCCCCATCAAGACCCTGCTCTTTGCCAAAGACAACAAATTTGACGGCTTACGTCGCCGTGAACTTCTACCTACCGAAGTACTTCAAATAGCCGGTCGTGCCGGTCGTTACGGCTTTGAAGAGAAAGGGTATGTAGGTGCATTAGATGACAATGCCCTAACCACTATCACCACAGCCTTTCATACCCCACTACCAGACCTTGAACTTCCTGTCTCTGTCATGGCAAGCTTAGAACATGTTATGCTCATAGGCGAGATACTTGAGACAGATAACATCTTAGATATCTTGGCATTTTTCGCAGACAACATGGAGTTCGAAGGGCCTTTTGTAGCCGCTAACATAGACTCTATGCTCGAGATAGCCGCTATCGTAACTGAATATGAACTTGACTTAAAAACAAGATTCTTCCTCTCCTGTGCCCCTGCAAGCATCTCATCACCGTACATTGAGTCTGTATTTCACCGTTACGTCAAACAAGTAGAAGCAGGAGGAAAAGTCCTCTACATCCCACCAAGAGACCTCCCCGCTTTCGCACAAACCAACGACATGTTACTCAACGCAGAAGACAGAGTAAGAGAGATCTCCCTCTACCTCTGGCTCTCTTTTAAATTTCCAGATATTTTCCAAGATACCCAGAAAGCCATTGAAGCTAGAGTAAGACTCAACAACTTCATAGAAAACTCATTGCGTAAAGGTCTCTTCACCAAACAGTGTCGAAGATGTGGGAAAGTACTTGATTTCTCTTACAGGTTTTCTATTTGTGATGAGTGTTACTCACAGGGCAAACGAGGTCAAAGCAGCTATCGAAGCAGACGAAGACGATCGTAGAGATTTTTTATAATAATTTTACCCTCGTTCCCAAATTGCATTTGGGAATGTATATGAGAGTTCGTTCTGAAGTATATATTTTTTTGTTTATTTATGTTGATGTATGGATTCCCAAACTCAGTTTGGGAACCAGTTAAAGGTTAAATCCCCCCGCTAGGTGGTATAATTATATCCTATATTTAGTTCTCACCTAGCGGTGTCTTGAACTAATATTTTAAGTTTAAATTCATGTATGCATTCCCACGCAGAGCATGGGAACGAGAGCGTACATGGCAGAAAAATTCAAAGTTAAACAAAGAGCTAAACTCTTAGAGTTCCTCTTTACTAACCTCAATGGCTGGTCTAAAAAAAAAGTAAAGCAACGATTACAAGGCTCTAGTGTCGCTGTGAATGGTGTGGCAACTACCAAGCATGACTTTATACTCAATGTTGATGATGTGGTGGAAGTGGATGCGGTTAAAAAAACGGGAACTTCAGCACAAACAACCAACAAACTAGAAATCATCTATCAAGATAAAGACCTGATAGCCATCAACAAACCTGCAGGGCTTTTGTCTGTAGGGACGACACAAGAAAACAAACAACACGCACTTGCCATACTTAGAACTCAACTCTCACGTGGGAAAAACTCAGTGAAGCTCTGGCCTGTGCATAGGTTAGACAGAGATACCTCAGGCATTTTACTCTTTGCAACCTCTAAAGAGATGAGAGAAGCTGTGATGGCGAATTGGGGCAGATCTGAAAAAGTATATCTAGCTGTGGTTGAAGGTACTCCCAAAGAAAACAAAGGAACCATAAATCAGTCTTTAAGACTGGATGATAAAGAGTACCGTATGCATGTAGGAAAACATCCCGATGCAAAAAGTGCCATTACCCATTACGAAGTGAAACAAACTACGTCTAGTAGATCTTTACTTGAAGTAAGTATAGAAACAGGTAGACAGCATCAGATACGCGCACACTTAGCTTGGTTTGGACATAGCATCATCGGAGATGAGCGTTATGGGACAAAAGGTGAAAGAATGGGGCTTCACTCTATGAGACTGAGCATCGTTCATCCTGTAAGTAAAAGAATGTTACGTCTTGAAGTGGATGCTCCTAGAGATTTTTATGGGCTTTTGGACTAATACGATATAATACGCGTAATATAATGAAGGACCTACCATCAAAGCATTTGAAAAACTAAACTTACATCCAGATATTTTAAAAGCCATTGCGTATGCAAAATACGAGCAGACAACCGCTATACAAAACAAAGTTATACCTCTAGCTTTAAAAGGTATAGACATCATAGGTGCATCAAAGTCAGGTACGGGAAAAACAGCTGCGTATGTTTTGCCCCTACTTAACAAACTACAAAAAGTCGTTAAAAAAGACCAAAAGGTTTTAAGAGCGTTGATCATCGTACCTACCATTGAACTTGTAGATCAGGTTTCACGCTCCATCAATGAATTTGGGAAATACCTGGACATCAAAAATGTGAAAATCCAAGGTGGGACACATAAAAGTGCACAACTTGAAAGACTCTCACAAGGTGCTGACATCGTTGTAGCTACACCCGGACGATTACAGAACTTCATAAACGATAGAAAAATAAACTTATCTCATATCAATACTGTCATTTTAGATGAAGCAGACACCATGCTTGAGCTTGGTTTTCTAGGTGAGATCAAAGCCATACTCAAGCACTGTGGACAACCAAGACAGACACTCATGTTTTCTGCGACCATTTCACAGAACATTAAAAAACTTGGAAAAGAGTTTATGCGTGATGCAGCCATCGTCGAAGTGAGTAGTAGGAGAGATGTTGTAGATTTTATCGCTCATAGGGCTTATAAAGTAGATAAGGCAAGAAAAGCTGAATTGGTAGCTAAACTTATCGAAGATATGAACATGGAACAAGTACTGTTGTTTGCAAGTAGCAAAGAGTCTGCCAATAAAATATATGAGTACCTGAAAAGTAAAAAGATACGAACTTCCATTATACACGGAGACATCACAAGAGGCGGCAGAGCAAAATCACTGGCTCTTTTAAAAAGTGGAAAAACACAAGTATTAGTGGCAACAGACATAGCCGCAAGGGGCATAGATATCAAAGAACTGTCTATGGTCATCAACTATGACATGCCTGAGAGTACTGACGACTTTACACACAGAGTGGGAAGAACAGGTAGAGCGCACCATAAAGGCGCAGTTATCTCTCTTTTAACCGTAAGAGATTATAACTTTTTTTCAAAAATGGAAAGAGACTTGCGTCTTAACATTAAAAGAGAGGTTTATGCGGGCTTTGAGCTAACAGACACACAACCAAGACAAAAACAACCAAAGAAAAAGTCACTTCGCGAGAAAAAAGGTTATGTTGATTATGATAAAAAAAGAATGCATACCTACGCAGCGCAAAAAAAGAAAAAACAAGAGGCACGAAAGAAATCGAGATAAAAAATTTTAACTTTTTTTCCTAAAACGTGCAAAAAGTGGATGGTGGTCAGAGATGCCATGATCTTTATGTACTTTAAAATCGAGTAATTCTACACCACGATAAAAGATAAAATCCAAATGGTTTCCCATAAACGACTTCACTTTGTCCATTGGTTTAAATGGTACTGTACTTAACTCAAGTTCTTCTCTTATTTCATGGAGTTTTTGTATACGTTTTTTATTCCAGCTATTGAAATCACCAGCGATGATCATAGGTCCTTTATGATGCTTCATGAGTTCCAAAAATCGTTCAAGTTCTTTGTGATAGCGTTGGTTTTCACGAAAGTTGATCGCATGGACATTGAGTACCAAAAGTTTACTGCCATCTTCAAAGGGATAAGCACTCAAGAGTAAACTCTTATGTGGGCCAACCAGACTCTCTCTCCCTTCTGAAAGATACGCTTGTGCACTTTTTGCCTCTACTCTACTTGCACTCAACACACCATAGAACTCTCCCCGAAATTCCAAATTGGCTGCAGCATCAAAAGCAAAATTTGGGAGTGTAAAGTGTTTATCATCTCTAAAGTTGGCTTCCTGAAAAAGTAAAAAATCAATCTCCTGTTCTTTGGTTAACTGCTGAAGAAAAGGTTGAAACCTAAGATGTTTAGTATTTTTTTTATAGACATTCCAGCAAAGTACGCCAAAGGTATCGGGTACGAAGCTACTGCAGGTAAAACGGCATGAACGATGATGAAGAATAGAAGGAACAAACATCAGAGTAGTGGTGCAAACACTTTCATCATATTTTCAACTGCCTCACGCAGTTTGGAGGGTTTCTCCATTCCTCTGGTTGAGTTAAGCATCAACTCTTTCATCCATCCTTCAATACTCTCTATAAATTGAGGTGAGTAGACAAAAGTGACCACTTCATAGTTAAGGAAAAGACTGCGGTTGTCCAGGTTGACCGACCCTACCATTCCTCCAACATTATCAAAGAGTATGGCTTTGGCATGGAGCATTTCACCCTCATACAAGACCACATCAGCACCTATTTCATCAAGTTCTCGCATATAAGGGCTTCTTCCCATATCTGCCAGTAGATGGTCAGAGTTTTTAGGGGTGATCAACTTGACATCAACTCCTTTATGATGTGCGATCACTAATGCTTGTACAATATCTTCATCTGGCACAAAATAGGGAGTCACGATCCAGATACGCTCTTGAGAGTTATAGATGGCATTTAAAAGTGCTTCATAAAGTGCATCTCTGGGAATATCCGGACCAGAGGGAACAACTTGGACAACACTCTCTCCATTATACTCTTCTACTATCTGCAGATCGATTTTTTCCTCTTCTTTTGTAGCATAGCCCCAGTCATTATGAAAAATATGATAAAAATAATGGACAGCGGGTCCTTTCAAAGAGTAGAGAAGATCTTCCAAGCGCTTACTTCCATCTGCTTCTCCCATGTATTCATTACTGAGGTTCATACCGCCACTTAGCAGTGTCGTTTGATCGAAGAGATAGATCTTACGATGATTTCTGAGATTGATATAGTTTTGAAACGGTCTTTTCAGGATAGGGGTAAAAAATGCAACTTCTCCCCCCGCCTCTTTCAGTGCTTTAAAACCTTTTTGATTAAAGCTTGCACCCAACGAACCCACTAAGTCCATGAGTAGTCGTACTTTAACCCCTTCTTTCGCTTTCTTGGTCAAAGCATTTAAAATAACTTTAGTAGTTTTATCAAAATGAAAGACATAAGTACAGATATCAATACTGTACTTTGCATTATCAATCTCTTTGAGCATTCTGCTATAGGCTTTTGTATCATTTGTGATCAGTTCATAAGTATTCCCTTTTGTTGCAGGAGGAATACCATTTTTTTTCAGGATATTTTGAAGATCATGATGAGGATCATCCAATATATAGGGGGTATATTCACTCACT
Organism: Sulfurovum sp.; assembly: GCA_004377245.1. Lineage (GTDB taxonomy): Bacteria > Campylobacterota > Campylobacteria > Campylobacterales > Sulfurovaceae > Sulfurovum. The sequence continues at coordinate 7,544 of SOIK01000203.1, forward strand.
TTATGAAATTTAACATACTCTTTTTTATGACTTGGTTCACGCTTACGTATGCCGATAAGAAAATAGAGTGGCACGACAATATAGGGTAAAAAGAAAATGGATATCATCCATGAGATCATGCTACTGGGAGATCGTTTTTGATAAAGGATATGACTCATTGCAGAGAAAACAAGAATACCACCAAGTAATACCAGAAAATAGGAAAGTATAAGTTGTAAAGGTGTGACGTCGATGGGGAACTCCTCTATTTAGGTACTTTTAGTAGTTGATTATAGCATTATTTTTTTCTCTTGTCCCAAAACCAAATTTTGGGACAAATATAAGAACGATAGACTAAAGAAATGTTACAGTAAACACAGCCAATGACTTGTGTTATAATACCTCCATGATAAAAAACTTCGAAACAAAAGACTTTACTTTAGTCCTCTCTGGAGGTGGTGCTTTGGGCATCGCTCATTTGGGTGTACTGCATGACCTTGAAGATCGAAATATAGTGCCTAAAGAGATAGTCGGTACAAGCATGGGTGGTATCATCGGGGCTTGTATGGCTATAGGGATGAACGAAAAAGAGATACATGAACGCATCAAAAGTTTTGCGGGTGTCTTCAACTGGATAAAATTCTCCTTTTCGGGTAATGCCATAGTCGATAATGATAAAATAGCAAAGATATTTGATGAGATCTTTCAAGGTAGAAAGATGAAAGAGACACAAATACCCCTTAAACTCATCGCAACCAATCTTCTTAATGGACACAAAAGAGTATTTGACGCTTCAGATGATATCTGCATAAAAGATGCCGTGCTCTCTACGATGGCGATACCTGGGATATTTGAAGAGCACATCATAGATGGTGATATCTATGGTGATGGGTTTTTGTGTGAAAACCTAGGCATCAATGAAGCTACTTTTGAGGATATCATAGCCGTAGATGTACTGGGTGAAAATGCCTTCCAGAATGTGATGCCAGATAACTTTTTTAAGACAAGCAATGTCTTGGAGATGCTTGAAAAGTCTATGAGACTACTCATCTACAACCAATCACAAACACACATCAGAAACTCAAGTAAAAACATCTACCTCCTAGAGCCTCATACTAAAGAATATAAAACATTTCATTTCCACAAAATAACAGAGATAAGAGCCCTGGGATTAGGACTGTTAAGATGATAGAAAATGGTTTTACCTACTTAGCTGTACTCATGATGATAGGCTCTGCTATCGTCTACACCGAGAAAAAGAGCCAACATAAGCTCTTTGAGTATCT
>SOIK01000105.1 GCA_004377245.1 Sulfurovum sp.
TTTCCATGAGAAGTGACGAAATAAAACAGGGGTTCAGTAGAGCTCCTCACAGAAGTTTACTACGTGCAACAGGCGTAAAAGATGAAGATTTTGAAAAACCGTTTATCGGTGTGGCAAATTCATTTATAGAGATCATCCCTGGGCATTTTTTCCTAAACAAGGTATCTGAAGTGATCAAAGAAGAGATACGTGCTAACGGCTGTGTGCCTTTTGAGTTTAACACTATCGGAGTTGATGATGGTATCGCTATGGGGCATGATGGTATGCTCTACTCTCTTCCAAGTCGTGAGATCATCGCAAACTCCATAGAGACGGTAATGAACGCACATAAGCTTGATGCGATGATCGCTATCCCTAACTGTGACAAGATCGTTCCTGGTATGATCATGGGCGCGTTGCGTGTGAATGTCCCTACTGTCTTTGTCTCTGGTGGTCCAATGGCTGCGGGACATAAGAAAGATGGTACACCTATCGACCTTGCTACAGCATTTGAAGCCGTAGGTCAGTTTGAAGCAGGTGAAATAGACGAAGAAGAGCTTACAGACATTGAGTGTAATGCTTGCCCAAGTGGCGGGTCATGTTCAGGTATGTTTACAGCAAACTCTATGAATACACTTATGGAAGCCATGGGAATCGCTTTAGCCGGTAATGGAACTATCTTGGCTTTAACACCTGAGAGAACAGAACTTTACAAAAAAGCCGCTAGACGTATCTGTGAGATAGCAAAATCTGACGCAGCTGAACAAGAAAAATACAGAATGAAAAATATCCTCAATGAGAATGCTGTACGTAATGCCTTTGCTGTAGATATGGCAATGGGCGGTAGTTCAAATACGGTACTGCATATGCTTGCTATCGCCAAAGAAGCAGATGTAGACTTTAACCTGGAAGACATCAATGCGATCTCTAAACGTGTATCACACATCGCTAAGATCTCTCCATCGTTGACAACTGTGCATATGGAAGACATCAACAAAGCAGGTGGAGTCAATGCAGTGATGCATGAGATGATGAAACGCGGTGATGACATTTTACTTGACAATCTCAATGTAACAGGTGAAACACTTTACGAGAAAGTCAAAGATGCAAAAATCCTGGATACGAACATCATTCATACTATAGATAATCCTTTTTCTGAGGTAGGTGGACTTGCTATCCTTTATGGTAACCTTGCCGAACAGGGTGCTGTTATTAAGACAGCAGGTATCACTGGAGATAGGGTCTTTACAGGAACTGCTGTGTGCTTTAACTCTCAGGATGAAGCGATCAAAGGTATCATCAACGGTAAAGTAAAAGCAGGAAATGTTGTTGTTATCCGTTATGAAGGTCCAAAAGGTGGTCCAGGTATGCAAGAGATGCTCTCTCCTACTAGTCTTATCATGGGTATGGGTTTAGGTGACTCTGTGGCACTTATTACAGATGGTAGATTCTCTGGGGCAACCAGAGGTGCAAGCATAGGACACGTAAGTCCTGAAGCAGTAGAAGGTGGGCTAATAGGGCTACTTGAAGATGGCGATGAGATTCATATCGACGTGGATAAGTATATCTTGCAGGCAAACTTGAGTGATGAAGTGATAGCAGAAAGAAAGGCGCACTTTAAACCACTTGTGAAGCCGCTTGAGAGTAAATGGTTGAAACAATATAGAGCACTAGTAACCAACGCAAGTAATGGCGCGATATTAGAAGCTGATTAGCAAGTAGCAAGTAGCAAGTAGCAAGTAGCAAGTAGCAAAACTTGGCACATGCTGCCTTTCTTGTCAAGTCTTTTTACATAGTCAAACCATCCAAAAAAACTGAGGGAAACACTCCTCCCTCTAGTAAATAAAAACTACAATTATACTCATCAGCCCACGACAGTTCTTCACATTTTTTTATATGCCGGGACGGTGCTTTTTTTGGGTTCGTTTTTATCTATGCGGGGACCGTGCTGCTTTGTTGTGAAACAAAGAAAAAAAGGAATGAAGAGAATTCAAACCAAAGATAAAATAATAATAAAATTTAGGGGAATATAAAAAGGGATGAGGAGCCAAAACTCCTCAGAAGAAAAAATTTAGGTTATGAAGTTACTCTTCTTGCACCTTTATAGCGCTTACTATAAAAAGATTTACCTAACTTTGTAATAACAACTTTCTTCTTTGCTGAACTTGCATGAATAAATTTGTCGTTACCTAGATAAATACCTACATGATTCACATACCCTTTACGTCTTTTAGAAGTATCAAAAAAGATAAGATCTCCTGGCTTTAACTCACTTCTACTAATATATTTTCCGTGTTTTGATTGAGCTATCGCTCTTCTTGGAATACTGATTCCATTTTTCTTGCACACATAAGAAGTAAGTCCTGAACAATCAAATGTATTTTTTTGTCCTACAGCACCCCAAACATATCTTCTTCCTAATTTCTTTTTAGCAAGTGTGGTAATCTTGGTAGACTTAGAATTAGAAGTTTTTTTCTTCTCACTAAAAAAGATATCTCCTAAAGAAATCTTTTCAGTTTTTTTCACTTCTGCTTTAGCTATTTTTTTAGATTTTATATTCATAAGTGTTTTAGCAAGTTTTTGCTCTTGACGCTTCTTTTTGGCTTGTGCTATTTTGAGTTTCTTCTTCTTTGTTTTCTGAGCATAACTGTTTTTAGGAACTTTTAATACTCTTCCTAGTTTAAGTGTTTCCCCTTTTTTAAGACCATTTGCTTTTCTCATTTTTGTAATAGTAGTATGATGTTT
>SOIK01000241.1 GCA_004377245.1 Sulfurovum sp.
AAAAAAGTCTATTAAGCCTCATTTGATTTCACATTATGTGAGCTTAGGGGAAACGCTTGAAAGCATTGCTAAACTGTATCGAACAGATATAGACGAGATAATAATTTCCAATCATTTAGAAGATAATTTTCTTGAATTAGATAGCTTGCTGGTAATTCCAGTAAGTAAAAAAACATTTGATGAAATGTCTAAATAAGATACTATAATTATGTTAAACTATTATTTATATAAGGATAATACTTGTTGAAAAAAAGCCTATTAGATTTATCTATACGTATGTTACCTCTCCTGGTATTGTTTATAGGTAGTATTTATCTTAGTTATATGACATGGCAAAAATATGAGCATACTGATCTATGGTTGCTGGTATTATTTTTGGGTATAGTATTGTTAAGTTTATTTTCTATGGGGTATGTATTTTATACTTATCGTAAAGAAGAAAAAAAAGATAGATCACTCTTTGAAGTCGTAAGTCGTATTAATGACTTATCTGTCAATATTTCAAATAGTTCGAGTTTAGATAATTTGTTAATTAATATAAAACAAAGAGAAGATATTTATAGTTATATCGATAAGAGTTTTCATCTTTTGCATGACAAAGGAAAAAAGATTGAAGATGAAGCAGAGGCTAAAAGTCAGTTTTTATCGACTATGTCGCATGAGATACGTACACCACTGAATGGAATCATAGGTTTTACTAAACTCCTCAAAGAGTTGGGTGCAACACAGGACCAAGAAGAATTCCTATCTTTGATAGAAAACTCTTCTAATAATCTTATATCTATTGTAAATGATGTTTTGGATCTGTCTAAAATGAATGCAGAAAAGATGGAAATTGAGCAGACATCATTTGATATTTTTGAGACCATAGAATTAACTGTAGCATCTCTTGCTCAGCAGGCAGATCAAAAAGATATTGAATTAGGACTCTTGATCGATCCTTCTTTGTCACCTTATTTGATAGGTGACCCTACAAAACTTTCTCAAATACTTACAAATCTTATAGGTAATGCTGTTAAATTTACAGATGCATATGGAAAGATAAATCTTTTTGTTCAAGATCTCCAAAGTACCGATGAGGAAGTAAAAGTAAAATTTTCCGTATATGATGATGGTATTGGACTTACTGATGAACAGAAAAATAATATATTTGAAGCATACAGCCAAGCAACTACAAGTACAAGCCGCAAATATGGTGGTACTGGACTGGGACTGACTATCTCAAATAAAATGGTTAAGTTAATGGGCGGAAAACTAGAAGTTGAGAGTAGCGTAGATGAAGGTGCAGTCTTCTTTTTTACCCTTGCTTTAAAGAAAGACAATCAACATGAACCCAAAGAATATCCAGACTTTTCTAATGTATCTGTGGGGTTGGCACTTCCTGTAAAAAGTATCAAACGTCAGCTAGATACAAATCTTGAGACATATGTTCGTCATCTAGGTGCTGATTTTTCTTTTTATTATTATGAAGAACTTTTTGAATCTGATGAAGCTGTATCTTTACCCGATATTATGATATTTGATCATCATTATGCTAGATTGGCAGGTGAACTTGAACAGTGTGCATCGGTTGAATGCAAATCCGTTCTTTTAACAAACGGTAGTTTAAGATCTCGTATTAATCCTGAACAACATCATTTTTCTGATGTTGTTTTAATGCCTGTGACTTTAGCAAAAACGATTAGAGTTTTAAGTAATGTAAGAGAGAAAAAGCAAGAAGAAGCCGTTACTTCTAGTATCGTGAAAAACAGTGAAGTCTTTCAAGGGCTTCGAGCACTGGTAGCGGATGATAATAAGATTAATTGTAAACTTATAAAAATTATTTTGGAACAACTTGGTTTAGATGTTACAGTGGTTTTAGATGGGAAAGATGCATTTAAAATGTATAGAGAAAATGAGTATGATATTATATTTATGGATATACAAATGCCTATTATGGATGGTATAGAAGCAAATAAAAATATTTTAGCATATGAATCAGAACATAATCTTAAGCATATCCCTGTTATTGCGCTTACTGCAAATACATCACCAGGAGAAAGAGAAAAATATATTGCTGAAGGCATGGATGATTATGCAATAAAACCACTTGATCCTGACGCATTGAAAAGTATCATTGCAAACTGTCGTATTCACTAGGATATCAAGCAAAAACAAAGTCAAATAAAGTGATAATATTACCTAATATTTTATATCACAGAGGCTTAATGAAAAGACTAACAACTATTTTAACTCTTATGATGATATTGACTTTGGCATTTTTGACAACAGGGTGTTCTCAAAAGCGTAAAGGTGTCATAAAACCTACTAAATACACGAGTGCAGCACGACATAAATCAACCATGCGTTCATACAAAGTATTGGGTAAACGTTATCATCCAACTTTTGTAGAAGAAGGACAAGTGATGCGTGGTATTTCTAGTTGGTATGGACCAGATTTTCATGGAAAATATACCAGTAATGGTGAAGTTTATAATATGCATGCAAGAACAGCTGCACATAAAACGTGGCCCATGGATACCATGGTAAAGGTAAAGAACCTTCAAAACGGGAAAAGTACTATTGTGCGTATCAATGATAGAGGTCCTTTTGTACGAGGACGTATTATTGACTGTAGTTATACCGCAGGTAAAGAGATAGGGTTAGACAGAATGGGTATTGCCAAGGTAGATATACAAGTGGTTGGATTTGCAGGTAAAGTAC
>SOIK01000154.1 GCA_004377245.1 Sulfurovum sp.
TAGGCAGAGTCTGGAAGGATAGCAGGGATCCAACCTCTTTGTATAGCCGTATCGTTTTTTACTTCTTGTAGATTCGGATACTTATTTATTTGCATATCTGAAAAAAAGTGATTGAGTAGAAAATAGAACAGTGTAAAGAAAATAAGTGAAGCGATAAAGATTTTTTTCATTATAAGATTCCTTTTAATACTTTAAAAAATAAGATAATAGCACAACTAATACCAATATCCCGATAAAAACCAAAATATTCTCTCGTTCCCATCGTCCCGATGGGAATGCATAGTCAGTATTATAACGTAAAGGGAGCCTATTTCCACCTATGTGGTGGATAGGCTTTTGTCACTGATAACTATTCTGTATACACTACCATCGAGGACGATGGGAGCGAGAAAGATTAAACTACAACTAAACCGAACACCCACGCTTCAACTCAGGCAACTCCATCTCAAGATAACTTATCTCCTTAAGTATATCTTGACGAAAAGCATCAAGCGGAGAGCGGATGGAGTAGTAGGCCCATCTTCCTTTTCGTTCCACTCTTAAAAATCCTGCCTCTTTGAGGATCTTAAGGTGGCGTGAGATGCGTGACTGTATCATGTCAAAGGCAGATTCTATGTCGCAGACACACACCGCACCGTGAATATCTATAAATCGTAGTAGTTTAAGTCTGGTTTCATCGTTGAGTGCACCGATGGTTTGTAAGAAAGTTTCCATAACAAGAGTGTAGCGTAAATGAGTAGATGTATCAAGATATATTGATATATTGGAGAATAAATAGATAATTATCTAAAGTAGCTAAGAGACTTTAAAGCCAGGTATCTGTCCCGATACCTACACTTCCATGGACATGCCCTGTATCATCTACATGTACCTCAGAAGTCGCTATACCGCTACTGCCGATAGATGTGGCACCACCCAATCCAAATCCTATACGTGGAGAGCACCCTGTTAGAAGCAAAACAGTAAAAAGAGATAAGATAATTGTTTTCATAAAACTATTATATCATCAAGCCACAAAAAATAAAAATACCCCAAGCATCAAGATAAATGCCAGACTTCCATAGTCCAGGATAGTGCGAAGTTTTGTGTGTGATGATGCTCTCTGCCGTACCATGATGGAGAGAAGGGCAGCAGCGAAGATGACAAAACTCATACCGATACTCATGAAAACGGCACTCAAAAACCCTACTGTGTACATACCGTAACTGATAGCAAAGACAAAGATGGTGATAGTCCCGGGGCAGGGGATGATGCCTGCGGAGAGGATGACACCCAGGTCGGTAGAAGTGCTTTTGCAGGCACCACAGCCACAACTTGTCTGATGCTCATTTGGATTCTCTTTTGACCATAGCGGCTTTACCTTTGACTTTTTAGGTATCTTTTTATAGAGTAGATAGAGTGCGATAGCGATGATGACCAGTGCCGAGATCTTGGTAGTAATGGACTCTACATCCGTGAAGTACTCGTTAAGATAGGCATTGAGTATGTAGTAGATCACAAAGGTCAACGTGAAAGCTGAAAAGGTATGTACCACGGCGATGAGTGAAGCGATGCTGAACGCTTTGACCGTGGAGCGGTTATTACTTAAAAAGTAGGCAGATACAAGGCTTTTTCCATGCCCGGGTCCAATGGCATGTATCATACCATAGATAAAAGAGAAGAGAAGCAGCCAAAGATAAGAGAGTATGGAGCCCTTCATCTCTATCTCTTCCAAAAGGGTGAGGATACTCTCTTTTGTCTCTTCCATCTTGGTACTTAAGTAGCCCAAAAAACCACCTTGCTTTAACTTCTGCGGTTCATCATCCATCTGCTCTAGTTGTTCTGTACGTGAAGCCATGGAGTCACCTTTTGTTTTAGTTAGCAGAAATGACGCAGAGTTGTTGACGATGGCGGTCGTATTGCCTTCTTGGGAAATCTCTTGTTTTATCTCTTTGATGTTAAATTTGAAATACCCCTCTTTGTCGTAAAAACTGAGGTAGCAGACATGCCCAACTTGAGGTGTAACATCAGCTGTCATGCGGTAAGTAAAGATGATCTGGTCCTCTTTGAAGTCGGTCTTTTGTTCGCTGACATCAAAGTCGATGTGCGGTGCTTTGTCGTATGCCTGCTCTTCGGGCATATACTTGAGAAATGTTACATAGTGGTCTTTTTCCAAATACTCTATAAAACTTTTGTGTATATTGGACAGCTCCTCTTTATCCAGTGTGCTGTCGCCATTGTCATCATAGGAGAGCAGGGTCTCGGCCGAGAAGTATTTGGAAAATCTCCATGTCACATCAAGTTGCATCTGCTTGTCTGTATGCTGTTCTAGCACATTGATGTGTACAGAAGGGACCTGCAGTTTACAGACTGCACAGGCAAAAAGTGAGACTTGAAAAAGCCATAGCAAGGTTATGGATCTAAAGAAGAGTGACATAGGTTATTTTCCTTTGTGCAGAAGTAAAAATAACCCCAGAGAAATAGCTGAAATGATGATGATAGATGCACCAGATGTAAGGTCATAGGTATAAGAGAACCAAAGCCCCGCAAGTGTAAAGAGCGTAGCGATGAGCCCAGAGAGGAACATCATGCTAAAGAGACTATGGGAAAGTTTCTCAGCGATATATACGGGGATGGTCAGCATGGCAATAACCAAGATGAGCCCTACAACTTTGATAGATACAACCACAGTTAAAGCTGCAAGAA
>SOIK01000200.1 GCA_004377245.1 Sulfurovum sp.
CGTATCACTCTTGAGTTGGAGTATCTCTTTTGAGAAAGATCTTTATGCTCTTGATCCTTCTGTATGGGCATCTCTATGCGTTGGAAAGGGAGAGTACACTTAAAATGTACCATCAGATATTTTCAGCATTGGTATACAAACCGATGATAAATGTTTATACTAATGATAAAGAGTATAGAGAAGTGTTCGCTTATTCAAAAAGGATTATTTTGTCAGAAAAACCTGAAGAATCCGATATCGTTTTAATTACAGATGGATCAACACTTCATTCAGTTTTGAGGAGAAATAGAGTAGAGAACAATACAAATAAAAAACCTATTTTATTTGTTACAGACTATCGTTTCTTGGAAAGATCGACAGATATTGTTGGTGCATTTTACTGGAGGAAAGGGCGATCTCAGTTGTTATTTATTAAAAATAGATTAGATAAGTATGGTATTGTTTTACCTTCAGAATATAAAGATTTTTTAGTAGATGAGTTATGACGCCCAAGCATACCAATAAATATATTTTTCTTATTATGGGATTATTGATCTTCTTCGCAATTTATCTTCAGTATTCCCTTGGTAAAAGTACTGAAAAACTAAAAAACTTAGAAGTGAAAAAAGCAGAACAGTATGCCTATAAAATTGCTAAATATATTCAGTCTGAATCAGATGGTTCACTTAAATACTATTTAGAAAAAGATTCTCAAAACAGAGATCATCTCAATAAAATGCTTCATGCATTTTTAACAAAAGAGTTTCAGTATATTTTTCTCTTGAAGAAAGATGCAAAAGGACACTACCGTTTTTTACTAGATGGTTCAGTAGAAGACCCCGTTGAATACAATACGATATTTTTCCCAAAAAGTAAACTTTTTAATAGAGTCTATGATACACAAGAAGCACAGATCATTGAACAAAGTGAAGGGGTTGAAGAAGTTTGGCTTTCGCTTCTTTATCCAATGGTTGAACAAAATCAAACCCAAGCGCTACTCGTGATAGACCTTTCAAAAGCATATGGTGATTACCTTAATGACTTTAATTCACCTATTGTATATATTGTTATACTGATGCAATTGTTTTTACTTGTTAGTTTTTTCTTTTTAGCCTATGTGACTTATAGTTTTTATAAATTGAGGAAAAGTATCTTGGTCGATCCATTAACTTCTGCCCATACAAAGGTTTATCTTCAAGAATTTTTTAATAAAAATAGAGTAGATGAATACAATGCCATTTTGATAGATATAGATGAATTTAAACAGATCAATACAAAATATGGCTATGAGTTTGGTGATATTGTACTAAAAGAGTTTGTGCAAGTCATATTAGAAGTATTATGTTCAAAGTCTAAAATCATACGTATAGGGGGCACAGAGTTTTTAGTGATTGTGCCTAAAAATGAGATTGGGATTGAACAGTTGGCAAAAAAGTTGTTTAAAATTTTGAAAGAAAAAAAATATCTTATAAAAAATGAAGTTACTTCTTTCACTGTTTCCATGAGTGCAGTTGTTATCCCTAAAAATACTTCTTCTATACAAGATATACAAAGACTGCTGGATGAAAAGCTCTTGGAAGTAAAAAGTAGAGGTAAAAATAATTTAGCTATTTTAGGTCTTAAACATCTTGACGAGGTTAAATATGGGAATATAGACTATATTAGAGAAGCATTGGAAGAAGAGAGACTACTCTGTCTTTACCAACCTATTTTTAATACAAGAACAAAAGAAATTGTCAAATATGAAGCGTTGGCTCGATTAATAGATAAAGAGGATCAAGAAAAACTTATTGCACCGTTACATTTTATGAAGAGAATTAAAGGAACAAGTCAATATATTAAGATGAGTAAATTAGTACTAAAGGATGTCTTTACTACATTACATACTTATCCGAATGTAGAGTTGTCTGTAAACTTGGATCTTGATGACCTATACAATAATGATATGATGAAACTCATCACAGAAGAGTTATATAAAAATAGAAAAATTGCAAATAGATTGACTTTTGAAATCCTTGAAGATCATGAAATTCAAGATTATGACAGGGTAATGTTGATCTTTCAACAGTTAAAAGCATTTGGCTCAAAAATTGCCATAGATGACTTTGGAAGTGGATATGCAAATTATGTCTATCTAATCAAACTTGATATAGATATTTTGAAGATTGATGGAAGTTTAATACGTGAATTGCATGTTGTGCCTGAACGTGCAAAAGTAGTACTTGCAGCCATAAAAGAGCTGGCTTCAACTTTTGAGTATGAATTGGTAGCAGAGTTTGTTTCAGATGAAGAGATATATCAAATAGTTGAAGCGTTGGGAATTGAGTATTCACAAGGATACTATCTGGGTGAACCAAAACCTATAGAAGAGTATTTAGAAAAAAAAGACATCCAAATAAAAGCTTTGGAGGCAATGAAAGAGCTCATCTCTCTTGGAAGTGGAGACTTTAGTCCCACCTAATATTTGCATTAACTCATAAATAAAAACTTTATAAGCAAATAAGCTTTGGGTGGGACTAAAGTCTCCACTTCCGAAATTCTCCTCGTATGTAAAAGTTTAGTTTTTAAACCTTTTTAGCTATAATAATTCTCTTTTAAAACTAAGGAAAATAAAATGAATATATTTGATGATGAAGATGATGCGTTCGTAGGAACACCAAAGTCCAACTATTTTAGTATTGTCAAAACGGCGAACCAAAACA
>SOIK01000037.1 GCA_004377245.1 Sulfurovum sp.
AAATTATTATTGTGACATTAAGCGAGCGTTGATTTAAGGTAAAGAAATTTCCTTAGATCGGTTCTAAAATTTTAGGAGGAGAGAAAATGAATTACAAGTTAAATAAACTTTCATCTCTTTTTCTGGGTTCTGCAATAGCTGCTTCAACAGCTTTTGGTGCAGGGGCTTTAGAAAAAGTAATGAAAGAAAGAGGCTTAACGGAAAACGATGTTATCCGTGCAGCAAAAACATATCTACCATCTGGTGGTAGAGATGAATTCCTAGTATTTAGTTCTGGTGGACAGAGTGGACAGGTGTTGGTTTATGGTGTTCCATCGATGAAGATCTTAAAGTATATCGCTGTATTTACACCTGAACCTTGGCAAGGTTATGGATTTGACGAAGAGAGCAAAAAGGTTTTAAGACAAGGTAATATCCGTGGTCGTGAGATCAATTGGGGAGATACACATCACCCTGCACTTTCTGAAAAAGATGGTAAGTATGACGGTAAATGGTTGATTATCAATGATAAAGCCAATCCAAGATTGGGTGTGATTAGTTTAGGAGATTTTGAAACTACACAAATTGTTGTGAATCCAGTGTTTAAATCAGCTCATGGTGGAGCTTTCTTTACTCAAGACAGTGAATATATCATTGAAGCGTGTCAATATGCTGCTCCATTTGATAACAACTATCACCCGATCGAAGAGTACAAAGAGACTTACCGTGGTGGTGCTACTATGTGGAAATTCGATCCTAAAATCGGCCGTATTATAGAGAAAGACTCATTCACAATTGAGATGCCTCCATATATGCAAGATTTATCTGATGCAGGTAAAGGTGTTTCTCACGGTTGGGGTTTCACTAACTCATTTAACGCTGAAATGTATACAGGGGGTATCGAAGTTGGTATGCCACCAAATGAAGCTGGTATGAGTAGATTTGATACTGACTTTTTACATGTATATAATTGGGAAAAATTGGCTAAACTTGCCGAAGATCCTAAAAATGTAGAAGTGATCAATGGTCATAGAGTTATTCCTATGGAAGTATCTATTGCCAACGAAGCACTTTTCCTCATTCCTGAGCCAAAATCACCACACGGTGTTGATGTCTCTCCAGATGGTGAATATATCACGGTTTGTGGTAAGCTTGATACACATGCATCTGTATATAAGTGGAGCAAGATCAAAGCTTTGATCGATGCTAAGAAGTTTGTAGGAAAAGATCCTTACGGTATACCTATTCTTGATATGAAAGAGTCTCTACATGGTCAGGTTGAGTTGGGTCTCGGGCCTTTACATAACCAGTACTCAAATGTAGATGGTGAGATCTATACTTCACTTTATGTTGATAGTCAAATTGTAAAATGGAACTATAAAACACTAAAAGTACTCGATAAAGAGAATGTTCACTATAACGTTGGACACCTTTGTGGTATGGAAGGTAAATCTGCTGACCCTCAAGGTAAGTATATTATTTCATTGAACAAATTGGCGATCGATAGATTCCAAAATGTTGGACCATTACACCCGCAAAATCACCAGTTGATCGATATCCGTGGTAAAACAATGGATCTTCTTTATGATATGCCAATTCCTTTAGGTGAACCTCACCAAGCGGTTGCTATACGTGTAGAGAAGTTACACCCGCATGTTAGATACCCAATGGGTACGAACTCCCGAACAGGCGAAATACATGTTGGTAAAACTTTAGCTGGTCAAGAGAGAATCGTAAGAGAAGGAAACAAAGTTACTGTATATGCTACGATGGTACGTTCTCACATCAACCCTGAGAGAATCACGGTGAATAAAGGTGATGAAGTAACTATGTACCTAACAAATCTAGAGCGAGCTCAAGATGAAACTCATGGTTTTACAGTGGATCATTATAATGTACATGCTTCTTTAGAGCCAGGTGAAACTGCAAGTATTAAATTTATTGCTGATATTGAGGGTGTTTTCCCTTACTATTGTACAGAGTTCTGTTCTGCACTTCACTTAGAGATGATGGGTTACCTTATGGTTAAAGATCCTGATAAAAAATATGTTAGTGCTCAAAAATTAAAAATGAAAACTATGACTCCTGAAGAGTTGAAAGCTGAATATGACAAAACCGTAGCTGTTAATACTGCTACACAAGCTGTTATTGACAGTGTTGTTAAGTTCTTGAAAGATAACAAGTTTGCTGATCACAAAGTGGTTGCAGATCTTGTTGATGATGCATTTGCTCAAGCAGGTCAGATTCCTGAACAGAAAAGACTTGCTGATGAAGCAGTTGCAGCTGGCGATATGGAAAAAGCGATTCTATTTGAAAACATGATCTGGCAACTTATGATTAAAACTGCAGATGTTGGAATCAGAGCAAAAGATACACTAGTAAGTAAAATTGCTACGAAAAAATCTGTATCAGCAGAGCGCGGAGCAAGAGCCTTTGATGAAGGTGGATGTTCTGGTTGTCACGTTGTAGGTAAAGTATCTTCAGGTCCAGACTTGACAGGTGTACTACAAAGACATGAAAATGCTGAGAAGTGGGTTTCTGACTTTATCTTAGAGCCAGAGAAAATGTTTGATGACCCTTATGTGAAAGGTATGATCGATTACTTTAATCTTAAAATGCCTAACCAACACATGAGCAAAGAAGAGACTAAAGATATTATAGAATACTTTAAATGGATTGACGAAAACGCCAAG